>DWZY01000021.1 GCA_019117325.1 Candidatus Brevibacterium intestinigallinarum | reverse complement strand
CTCGCCCTCGAGGCGATCTTCCACATCGGCCCCAAGACCGGCGACGACGGCGAGGTCGCGAACGAGCACGGCTGGGGCCTGTCCGTGCCCACGCTGGACCAGCAGTGGCTGAGCCTCCCGGACTTCTCCGTGCTGGGGTCGTTCAACCTGCTGGGATCGTGGCAGCACATCGGCATCATCGCGGCGACGCTCGCCGTCTTCACGATGCTGCTGGCGAACTTCTTCGATCTGCTGGGCACGATGGTCGCGGTCACGAAGACCGCGGGGCTCGAGGGCGACAACGGCGAGATCCCGCACGCCAAGCGGATCATGGTCGCGGACGCGCTGGGCGCGATCGGCGGCGGCATGGGCGGCACCTCGTCGAACTCCGGCTTCATCGAGTCGACGGTGGGGGCCGGCGACGGTGCCCGCACGGGACTGGCCAACGTCGTGACGGGTGTCCTGTTCCTTGCGACGATCCTGCTGGCACCGCTGGCGGCGGTCATCCCCACGGAGGCGGCCGCGCCCACCCTCGTGCTCGTGGGCTTCCTCATGATGCAGCAGATCACGTCGATCGACTGGAAGGACCTGGAGCTGGCGATTCCGGCCTACATGACGATCGTCATGATGCCGTTCTCCTACTCGATCACGAACGGGATCGGGGCCGGCTTCCTCACCTTCGTCATCATCAAGCTGGTGCGCGGGAAGTTCCGCGAGGTGCACCCGCTCATGCTGCTCACCAGCGCACTCTTCGCCGTCTACTTCGTCTCCGGCCCGCTGCAGGACCTGCTGGGCGCCGCCTGACGGCCCCCGCAGGCCCCGACCGCCGAGGCCGCCCTCAGTCCCCCTCGCCCCGCACCGGGGTGAGCCCGGGCAGCTTGGGCTCCAGTCCGTCGCCGCTGGAGACCCGGCGCAGGCGGCGCGAGACCCACGGGGCCAGGTGGGTGCGCACCCACGCGGACTCCTCGGCCACCGCCTGGCGGACGGGACGGCCGGGCCGCTCCGGCATCGCGAAGCCCTGGCGGGTCGAGGCGGTGCCCTCGAGGGTGGCGAGCGCCTGCCGGGACACGAGCTCGTGCCCCTTCGCGCTCAGGTGGATGCGGTCCTCGGCCCACATCTCCTGCGTGTACAGCTCGCGCAGGCCCCACAGGTCCAGCATGTAGCAGCCGTGGCGCTGCGCGATCGTCCAGAGGTGGCTGTTGTAGATCCCCACCCGCGAGCGCACCGTGCGGAGGAGCGGCGAGGCCGACTCCGTGTCGTAGCCGTTGACCATGAGGACCTGGATGCCGGCTTCGCGCAGGGCGACGACGGCGGACTCGATCTCGTCGGCCAGGTGGTCGATGTTCGTGTACGGGCGCAGGCAGTCGTTGCCGCCGGCGCACAGGCTCACGAGGTCCGGCGCCAGCTCGAGGGCCCGCGGCAGCTGCTCCGCCAGCACCTGGTCGGCCAGCCGCCCGCGGATGGCCAGGTTCCCGTACGTCAGGTCGGTGCTGCCCGCGGGTGAGGTGACCAGCTGCTCGGCCAACCGGTCGGCCCAGCCGCGGAAGCCGCCCGCGGTGGGGTCGACGACCTCGGCGTCCGTCCTGCCGGGTGCATCGGTCCTGTCGTGTCCGGCGGTCCGGCCGGCCGGGTCCGTTCCGGCGGGGTCGTGGGCCGGGTCCGCGAAGTCCATGAGGCCCTCGGTGAACGAGTCCCCGATCGCGACGTAGCTCTTGAAGGGTGGTGTGGCGGTCACTGTGATCTCTCCCGTCGACGCGCGTGCTGGAGCCATCGTATTCCCCGACCCGCTACCGTGGATGCCGACGGATTTTCGCTGTCCCCGGTCCGCCACAGCCCCCCACATCCCAGGAGTCGCCGTGTACCGTTCCATCCCCGTCCCCGCCGTCCGCGACCTCGCCGTCGTGGGTGCCCGCATCCTCCCCGTCGCAGACGCGGACGGGAACCGGGCCGCGCCGATCGAGGACGGCGTGATGCTGGTGCGCGACGGCCGGATCGCGCAGGTCGGCACCGCCGCCGAGGTCGCGGTCCCGCAGGACGGCTCCCTCACCGTCGTCGACGGGTCCGGGATGGTGCTGACGCCGGGGCTCGTCGAGGCCCACGGCCACCTGGGCGTCCACGAGGACGGCGAGGGCTGGTCCGGCGACGACACGAACGAGAGGACCGTCGTCGACGGTGCGAAGCTGCGCGCCCTCGACGCGATCAACCCCGCGGAGCTGGGCTTCAAGGACGCACTGCGCGGCGGCGTCACGAGCGCGGTCGTCAAGCCGGGCTCCGCGAACCCGATCGGCGGCCGGACCGCGGCGGTGAAGACGTGGGGCCGCGTCGTCGACGAGATGGTGATCCGGGAGGACGTGTCCGTCAAGTCCGCGCTGGGGGAGAACCCCAAGCGCGTCCACGGCGAGAAGGACCGCATGCCGTCCGTCCGCATGGGCGTGGCGGCAGCGCTGCGCGAGGCGTTCGTCGACGCGCAGAACTACGCGCGGGCCCGCGACCGGGCGCAGGAGGAGGGGACCCCGTTCGACCGCGACCTGGGGCGCGAGACCCTGGCCGCGGTCCTGGCCGGTGACCTCATCTGGGACCAGCACTGCCACCGGGCGGACGACATCGCGACGGCGATCCGCCTCTCGGAGGAGTTCGGGTACCGCCTGGTCGTCAACCACGGCACGGAGGGCCACCTGCTGGCCGACTACCTGGCGGAGAAGGGCATCGACGTGATCGTGGGCCCCCTCATGACCAGCCGCTCGAAGGTGGAGCTGCGCAACCGGACGCTCGCCACCCCGGCCGCACTGGCCCAGGCGGGCGTGCGGATCGCGCTCACCACCGATCACCCCGTCATCCCCATCAACTTCCTCATCCACGAGGCGAGCCTCGCGGTGAAGGAGGGGCTGGACCCGGTCGTCGCCCTCGAGTCGCTCACGATCAACCCCGCGGCCATGTTGGGGCTGGACGATCGGGTGGGCGCACTGGCGCCGGGCCGCGACGCGGACTTCGTCCTGTGGACGCAGGACCCGCTGGAGCTGGACGCCCGCGCGTCCCGCGTCTTCGTCGACGGCCGCGAGGTCTTCCGCTACGACGAGGAGTCCGGCCTGGCCGATGTCGCGGACCCGTGGGGTCCCACCCGCATCGCCCAGCCCAGCACCCGCTGATCACCGACCCGGCCCGACTGCAGGACACCACCCGCCCCGCGCAGAACCAGGAGGACGCAGCTCCACGTGACTCAGGACGACCGACTCCGCCGCCCCCAGGAGGACACACCCGCCGGCACGCCCGCGGGTGACGCCGTCGTGCGCCCGGACGAGCGCGGCACCGCGCCGCGGCGGGGCGCGTCCTCCACCGGGTCGGAAGCCGGCACTGCTCCGCGAGGCGGCACGGCCGAGGCCGGCACGGCGCCTCGGGGAGGCGCGGCTGAAGCCGGCACCGCACCGCGCGGGGGAGCGTCGGAGGCCGGGACCGTCCCCCGTGGGAGCATGGCGGAGGCCGGCGCGATCCCCCGGACCGGGACCTCGGGAGCGGACTCGAAGGGCTCCCGGCGTGCCCGCGTGAGCGGTCTGCTGGGACGCAGTCGGCCGGGAGGGACGGCGAACGCGGCGCGGTCCGCGCAGCAGATCGCGCGCCGCGCCGTCACGAAGATCGTCGAGGACCCGTCGCCCACGACGCAGCCCATCCCGATCGTCGCGGTCCTGCGGAACACGCCGTACTCGGCCCCCGTGCAGGCAACCGCGAAGAGCGAGGGCGAGGCGAGGATGATCCTCGACCTGTCCGTCGATCTGGGGCAGATGATGCTGCGCGCGGGCGCGTCGACGCAGGACGTCGAGGTGTCCGTCATCGCGACCTGCACCGCCTACGGACTGGCGACCGCGGAGATCGACCTCACCGCGAACTCGCTGACCGTCCACTACACGGACGGGTTGGGGGACATCGTCACGGCGATGCGCGTGAATCGCGAGGAATCCGTCCACTTCGCGAAGCTGTCCGCGATCCACGCGCTCGTGACGGAGATGGTCGACGGACGGATCGACTCCGAGCGGGCCCGTGAGCGCCTCGACGCGATCCGCAAGCAGAAGCGCCCCTACCCGGAATGGCTGGTCGACGTCGCGTGGGGAGCGCTGGTGGCGGGCTTCGTCAACCTGGTGGGCGGGTCCTACGTGTCCTCTGCCCTGGGCTTCCTCATCGCGATCGCGAACCAGCGCTTCGGCGCGCTGCTGGGCCGCACGGGGATGCCGGCGTTCTTCATCGTCGTCATCCAGGCGCTCACCATCACGGTGCTGGCGATGGGTGCGGCGACGCTCCACCTCATCGCCAGTCCCCAGTTCCTCGTCGCCGCGGGCATCGTGCTGCTGCTGCCCACGATGGGACTCATCTCCGCCGTGCAGGACGCGATCACGGACTTCCCGCTCACCGCGTCCGGGCGCGCGATCTCCGTGGCGCTCACCTTCGCCGCGATCGTGACGGGCATCGCCGCGGGCATCATGATCGGACAGCTGCTGAACCTGCAGACGATCGAGGTGACGCTCCCGTCGACCGGCACGCAGTTCCTCACGACACTCGTGTCCCTCTTCGCGGCACTCATCGTCGCGGCCGGCGGCGCAGTGGGCATGCAGGCGTCGAAGCGGTACATCCTCCCGGCCTCGATCATCGGCCTCCTCGCGTTCGCCGTCATGGTCGCCTGCCTGGTGGGCGGGCTCAACGGGATCCTCACGAGCTTCCTCGCCTCGACGGTCGTGGGGGTGCTGGCCCGCCCGGTCGCCCTGCGGATGGGCGCACCCGCGATCGTCCTCGTCATCCCGGGCCTCTATCCGCTGCTGTCGGGACTGTCGATCTTCAATGCGGCCTACCTCATCGTGCAGCCGGAGGAGTCCGTCGGTCTGGCCACCGGTCTGTCGTCCCTCTTCACCGCGCTCACCGTGAATGCGGCGCTGGGAGTGGGTGCGGTTTTCGGCACCGTCCTCGCGACGTGGCTGCCGTACGGTCAGGGCCGCCGGACGAAGGCCGAGGCCATCGCGCAGGACGACGGCGGGGACGCGGAGGAGACCACGACCGGCGCGTCCTAGAGGCGGGTCAGGCCTCGAGACGCCAGTCGACGGGGGTGCCCCCCATCTCCTGGAGCAGGGCGTTCGCGCGGGAGAACGGACGGGACCCGAAGAACCCGCGCGAGGCGGACAGAGGCGAGGGGTGCGGCGATTCGATGCGCGGCACGTCCGTGAGGCGCGGCGCCAGGGACTGCGCGTCCCGTCCCCAGAGGATCGCGACGAGCGGGGCGCCGTCGCGCGTGCGCCGCTCGACGAGGGCCTCGATCGCGCGGTCGGTCACCTGCTCCCAGCCCTTCCCGCGGTGGGAGGCGGGCTTCCCCGGAGTCACGGTCAGGCACCGGTTCAGCAGCATGACACCCTGCCGGGACCACGGGCGCAGGTCTCCCGTGGCCGCGGGCGCGATGCCCAGGTCGTCGTGCAGCTCGCGATAGATGTTCGTGAGCGAGCGCGGCAGCGGGCGGACGTCCGGGGCGACAGAGAACGACAGGCCGATCGGATGGCCCGGAGTCGGATAGGGGTCCTGTCCCACGATGAGGACCCGGACCTCGGCGAGGGGTTCGCGGAACGCGGCGAGGATGTCCTCGCCGGCCGGCAGGTAGCCGCGGCCGGCCCGGACCTCCTCCCGCAGGAACTCGCCCATGCCGCGGATCACGGGTTCCACGGGAGCGAGGGCGTGCGCCCAGTCGGGGGCGATGAGTGTGTCGAGCGGGGCCTGCGGACTCATGCCCTCAGCCTACGGCGGTCGCGCGGGCGGGGCACTGCGAATGGAGCCTGCGTGGTGAGCGGGTCCCGCGCCGCGTGCGGGGCTCCGGTCCGCGGGCGGCGCACAAGGCGTGTGCGGACCTGCGCACCGGGAGGGTGTCGCGTCCGCGTGCGGCGGTGGATATGCTCGAACAGGTTCAGTGACGAACGGTCACGCGCACGACGATCGAGGAGGCGGCATGACAGGATTCCCGGAGAAGAAGCACTACCCGATGCTGATCGGCGGGGAGTGGGTCGATGCGATCGACGGAGACACCGCGGATGTCATCACTCCGATCGACCGCAACGTCGTCATCGCGACGGTCCCGCGCGGCACGGAGGCGGACGCGGATCGCGCCGTCGAGGCAGCGAAGAAGGCGTTCCCCGCGTGGTCGGGCCTGCACTTCAAGGAGCGGCAGCGCCTGCTCCTCAAGGCTGCGGATGCGCTCGAGGAGAACATCGAGAACCTCGCCCAGCTCACCGCGCTGGACACCGGCAACGCTCTGCGCACGCAGGCGCGTCCCGAGGCCGCAACGCTCGTCGACCTCTTCCGCTACATGGGCGGCATCGCCGGTGAGACGAAGGGTGTCGTCCTCCCCGCGGGCGACGACCAGCTGCAGTACACCCGCCGCGAGCCCGTGGGCGTCGTCGCGGGCATCCTGCCGTGGAACTCGCCGCTCATGATCGCGGGCTTCAAGACCCCGGCAGCGCTGGCGGCGGGCAACACGCTCGTCCTCAAGTGCGCCGAGGACGCACCGCTCACCATCCTGGAGATGGGCCGCATCATCGCGGACATCTTCCCGGCCGGTGTCCTCAACATCGTGACGGGCCGCGGCTCCGTCATCGGAGAGCGCCTCGCCGTCCATCCGGACGTCGCGAAGGTGTCGTTCACGGGCTCCACCCCGGTGGGTCGCCACCTGGCCGAGGTCGCCGGACGTCGTCTGGCGCACACCTCGATGGAGCTGGGCGGCAAGTCGCCCGCGATCGTGTTCCCCGACTCGGACCTGGACGAGGTCGCGGATCAGGTGGTCCTGTCCACCCGCTTCGCGCGCCAGGGACAGTCCTGCACCTCAGGCTCGCGCCTGTTCCTCCACGAGGACATCTACGACTCGTTCCTGCAGAAGGTCGTCGACCGCGTCTCGAAGATGAAGGTGGGCGATCCCCGCGACGAGGCCAGCGACATCGGCGCCGTCAACTCGGAGAAGCAGTGGAACACGATCCAGACCTACATCGAGCTGGGTGAGGCGATGGACGGAGTGGAGGTCGCGTACGACGGGCGGAAGACCCTCGAGGTGGGCGAGCCCGGCTACTACCACGCGCCGATCATCTTCTCGCAGGCGCGCAACGACTGGCGGACCAGCCAGGAGGAGATCTTCGGTCCCGTCCTGTCCGTCATCCCGTGGAACGACCTGGATGAGGTCATCGACGAGGCGAACGACACGGAGTTCGGCCTCGCCGCGTTCGTGTTCTGCCGCGACCTGGACCAGGCGATCGCCACCGGCAACCGGATCCAGTCCGGCTGGGTCCAGATCAACCAGGGCGGCGGCCAGGTGGTCGGCCAGTCCTACGGTGGCTACAAGCAGTCCGGCCACGGGCGCGAGGCCTCGCTCGAGGGCCTGCTCGAGGGCTTCACGCAGATCAAGCAGATCAACGTGAAGCTGCGCTGAGCCGATAGCGCTGAGCACACAGCGCCCCCGCTGCCCCTGCCGATGAGGGGAGGCGGGGGCGCTGTCTGCATGCACGGCGAACCATGCCCTGCCCACGTTCTGCCCACATCTGCATCTCGGGCGGCCGCCACGGGCGTGCGGTCAGTGCGTCGAGGTACGAAGCAGTCCGGGCGTGGACGCGTCGCAGGTGGGCGGCCCGCGGGTAGACTCGGCGGCGAGGGAGGTGTCCATGACGGAGAAGGCACAGGACGCGGACGCGCAGATGAGCGCGGACGCGACGGCGCAGGCGACCGGTGAGGACGTCGAGGAGAGCGGGCTGTCGTCGATCGACGCGGCGATCCTCGAGTTCGAGAGGACCTGGTTCACCTACGGCGGAGCCAAGGATCACGCGATCCGCGAGCGCTTCGACCTCAGTGCCGGGGCGTACTTCCAGCGCCTCTCCGTCCTGCTGGACGACCCCCGCGCCTACGCGCACGACCCCATCCTCATCAAGCGTCTGCGTCGCATCCGGGACTCCCGGCAGCGCAGCCGGTCCGACGCCCGTCTCGCACGGTGAGGAGCAGCCGCATGCCGACCTATCCGGAAGATGAGTTCGACCGCCTGCCGCCAACGGGCCGCAAGGGAGCACACCGTCAGGAGTCTGCGCTGAGCCAGCGCAGTGCGTACGTGATCATCGCCATCGTCGCGATCATCGCGATCCTGCTGGTCGTGGGTGTCATCAACATCATCCGGACGTCGTTCCACGATCCGGAGGCACAGGTCCAGGATCCGCCGGCGGCCACCGAGTCGGCCTCCCCGGGTGAGGAGTCCTCGGATGAGTCGGACGAGACCGTCGCGGCCGTCGACCGCGAGTCCGTCGTCGTCGCCGTCTTCAACAGCTCGCTGGTGAACGGTGCCGCAACCGTCTTCGCGGAAGCGGTGGAGGCCAATGGCTGGGTCGTCGACGAGGTCGGCAACTACCCGTCGGCGGACACGGTCTCCGTCGTCTACTACTCGACGGCGGAGAACGAGGTCCAGGCCGCCGCGCTCGCCGAGGAGCTGGGGATCGAGGAGATCCAGGAGTCGACGGACTTCTCTGCGGACATCACTGTCGTCATCGCCTCCGACATCGCGGAGCAGGGGCCTCCGGGCGCCGAGGCCGACGAGGGAGCCGACGGCGCCGGAACCGAGGAGGATCCTGCCGCACCGCAGGGCTGATCCTCTCGCGCGCGGTCCCCTCGCGGGACGCGTCCCGCTCTGGGCGAACATTTTTGCACTCTCGGGTGTCGAGTGCTAAAAGTAGTGTGTGATCCTCGCTCATCACTGAGGGCTCTGCACCCTGCGGAAGGGAGCAGCGGACAGGGCCCCGCCGTCGCGGGCATGATGGCGCGAGGGGGACATCCACCCCGAAAA
>DWZY01000252.1 GCA_019117325.1 Candidatus Brevibacterium intestinigallinarum | reverse complement strand
GCCGAGGCCTGCGAGATCCCCCAGCCCGGCATCAGCCCCGCCGTCTGCGCGGTTCCCGCTCCTGAGGGGACGTCCCCGACCACCGCCGTCACCACCGACCCCGAGGCCGCCCCAGCTCCCAAGGCCGCCTCCGGTTCCGAGGCCGCACCCGGTCCCGACGCCGTGTCCGGATCCGAGACCGCACCCGGACCCAGCCCTGACGCGCCTCAGCTCACCGGCCTGTTCACCCGGCGCGAGGACCTCACCCGCGAGTCACCGCTCGTCCAGCGGCTGGAAGCGTTCCTGGCAGAGCAGCGGATCGACATCGCTGGCATCGAGTTCATCGACACCGCTGACGGCGACCAGGTCATCTACGACATCAACACGAACACGAACTACAACCCCGCGGTCGAGTCCGCCGAGACCGCGGCCGGCCGCCTGTCCGCTGCGGACAGGATCGCGGAGTTCATCGCGCATGAGCTCGCGGAGATGGCGACAGCGTCAGGCGAGCACGCAGCCGCTTGACCAGCGGCGTATTCGCCACACACCCCTGCCCCGCGAGACATGGGCACGCGGTTCGAAACCTCCGTGCGCGCGCCCTGGTGACGAACCGTTCACCCACGTCTCGGTGACTGGCTTACCCCACACGACAGAGGGCCCGGACGCCCCCACCACGTGATGCGGTGAGAACACCCGGGCCGTCTCATGTCACTCAGTGACGGGACCGGCGAGCGCTTCTCGTCAGACGAGCACCGAGCGAGTGAACGACTCCGACGCGATCCGCGTGCCCTCGACCAGCGACTGCAGCTTCGCAACCGCGATCTCCGGGTGGACGCGACCGCCCAGGCCGCAGTCCGTCGAGGCCACGACGCGGTCGGCGCCCACGAGGTTCGCCAGGCGCGAGACCCGATCCGCGACGAGCTCCGGGTGCTCCACGACGTTCGTCGAGTGGGAGACGATCCCGGGGATGATGTACTTGTCGTCCGGCAGCGTGACGTCCTTCCAGATCTTCCACTCGTGCTCGTGGCGGACGTTCGCCGCCTCGAACGTGATGCCGGCGGCGTTGATCGTGAGGACCTGGTCGACGATGACGGAGAACGGCAGGTCCGTCACGTGGGGTCCGTGCCAGGAGCCCCAACACGTGTGCACCCGGACCTGCTGCGGGTCGATGCCGCGCAGTGCGTGGTTGAGCGCGTCGATGCTCAGCTGCGTGAAGGCCCGGTAGTCCTCGTGGCTGGGCTCGGGGTTGATCTGGTCGAAGTTCTCCGCCAGCGAGGGGTCGTCGATCTGCACGGTGAGTCCGGCCTCGGTGATGGCGAGGTACTCCTCGCGCAGCACGTCCGCCCACGCCCACACGAACTCCTCGTAGGTGGCGTAGTGCTCGTTCTCGATGCGTGCGGCCGAGGCCGGGGACAGCGCATTGAGGAAGCCGCGCGACGTCTCGTAGCCGGCGGCCTCGAGGCCCTTCTTCACGTTCGCGATATCACGGGCGACGGCCTCGTGCCCGGCGTAGGAGATCGGGCCGACAGCCACGGGGAAGCCCGGCTGCGTGCCGGTGTCCGTGCCCGCGTCCGGGTCGCTGTACGCGGCCGGGAACAGGTTGCGGTCACGGCGGTCCGCGAAGCTCGTGAGCTTGATGTTGCCCGGCTCGCTCACCTGCTTGGGGAGGTTCCACAGGCCCTCACCGGAGATCTCCAGTCCGTTCGTCCGGTTGAACGAGTAGTGCCACCATGCGCCGTAGTCGAACTGCGAGGCCATCGCGTGCCCGTACTCGCCGTCGTTGGGCTCGGTGATGCCCAGGTCCTTCTGCCTCTGCAGCAGGTCGACGACGCTGTCGGTCAGCAGTGCGGCGTACTCCTCGGGGCTGGCGTTCCCCGAGGCCTTGGCGGCGTTCGCCTCGATGAGGGCGGGGGTGCGCGGAAGCGATCCGGCGTGGGAGGTGCGGATGGCGTCGGACATGGTGATCTCCTTGTGGAACCCGGTTACCCGGCTAGGTGTCTTGGGTATCCCGCCCGCGCCCCGATGTCCGAAGACTCCGCGGTGCGTGCGGACGATCACAGGTCATCACACGTGCACACGCCCGCCCATCGCGGAGCGTCATGGACGGCAATGAAACGTCACAAACCGACGCGGCCAGGACGTGCTCCCGGCGAGTCCGGTTCACTACGGGAGTTGACGGTTGAGTGACCGGATTTCAGTACCCCAGGGATACCTGAATCCGGTCACTCAATCGCCGAATCCCGAACTCAGTCCGATGCACGCTCACCAGCCACCAGGAACTCCGGCAGCCAGATCCGCTCCCAGTCCCCGGTCTCCTGGGCCTCGTTCCCCTCGCGGACCGGCGGTCGCGGTGCCACCCAGTACGTGCCCAGCGCATCGCGTTCGAGCAGGCGGTAGTCGATGAGTTCGCGCCGCAGATATGCGACGTCGTCGTGAACCGGACGCAGGATCGCGTTCACCTGGGTCTCCGTGTAGGTCTCGCCGGGAACGAAGCGGGCCAGCAGCTCCAGCAGCACCGCGAATCGGGGGCGCCTGCGCGCGGGGATCCGAAGAAGGCGCAGGTGCTCACCGGCCCCCTCGACATGCGGGCGGATGAGGCGCTCGTGTGCGATCCGCGCGGCCTCGCGATCCAGCTCCAGCGCTGCGCGGGCGGTCGTGTAGTTCTCGCCGGTGCGCGCCATGCGAGCGCGGACGATCGTCTTGAAGTCACTCCGAGTGGTCATGTGCGGTCTTCCCGCGCCGCTCGCATCCCCAGCCTGCACGGCGCGTGACTCGTCACTGGTCCCACGGTGGTCGTGCTTGTGCTGTGATCCGAGGATCTGCTCCCCTTCACCTGCGCGTCCGAGCTGGGGTCGGTGCGATGGCTGGGCGATGGATCGAACGCCGACAGCCAGATTCGCATGGCCGCGCGCCGGCGTCAATCACGCACGACGCTCAGCGCGCGGACCGCCGCCCTCACATTCACCAGATGCGTTCCCAATGCTCACACGGCTTCACCGATCCCCGGGGCACTCCCGCGCACGGAGGCATCGC
>DWZY01000251.1 GCA_019117325.1 Candidatus Brevibacterium intestinigallinarum | reverse complement strand
TCGGCGGCCGGCGTCCAAAGGATCCGCCGCACGCTCCAGGAGGCAGGCGCGCAGCCCGGCGACTACGGCGCGCTGCTGGGCGGCAGCCGCCCGGAGACGTTCTTCTGCAGTGTCGCCTACTACCTCGAGGGCCTGCGGGTCAGCCCGCTGCACCCGGAGAACGGGGTCCGCGACCACCGGCAGTCGCTCGAGCTGTCCCAGGTGCAGTACCTCCTCTACGAGCAGGGACGCTTCGATGAGATGGCCGCGGAGCTCGCCGCGACCGTCCCCGACCTCACCGTCATCCCCGTCAAGATCCTCGATCCCGCCACGGCAGACGACACCGCCGAGGTCGTGTCCGGCTTCTCCGTCCTCGAGCGGCCCGTGCGCGTGGACCCGGAGGCCGACGCGTCGCTGGGCTTCTCCGGCGGCACGACGGGCACGCCCAAGGGCATCGTGCGCTCGCACCGGACGATGGTGACGAACGCGATCTACACCGTCATCGACTGGGATTGGCCGGCGGGCAGCCGCTTCCTCGTCACGACGCCCATGTCGCATGCGTCCGGCGCGATGGCGCTGCCCACGCTGCTCAAGGGCGGGTCGATGGTCATGCTCGACAAGTTCTCGCCGCAGGACTTCGTCGACGCGGTCGAGGCTCACGGGATCACGTCGACCTTCGTCGTGCCCACGATGATCTACCGCATCCTCGATCTGCCGCAGGAGCAGCTGGACCGGCTGGGCTCGCTGGAGACCGTCGTCTACGGTGCCTCCCTCATGGACCCGTCGCGGATGAGTGAGGCGATCCGCCGGATCGGTCCCGTCTTCCAGCAGCTCTACGGACAGGCGGAGGCGCCCAACCTCATCACGGTCCTCCGCAAGGAGGACCACGATCCCGATGATCTGGTGCGGCTGGCCGCGGCCGGCCGGGCGACCTCGTGTGCAGACCTGACGATCCGGGACGACGAGGACAACGAGGTGCCGGTGGGTGAGGTGGGCGAGATCTGCGTCGCCGGCCCCATCGTCATGACCGGCTACTGGCAGAACCCGGAGCTCACGGCGGAGACGCTGCGCGGCGGACGCCTCCACACGGGTGACCTGGGGCGGCTGGACGAGCACGGGTACCTCAGCATCGTGGGTCGCAAGAAGGACATGATCATCACCGGCGGGCTGAATGTGTACCCCGCCGAGGTCGAGGCCCGGCTCCTCGAGCACCCCGCCGTGGCGCAGGCGTGCGTCGTGGGCGTGCCCGACCGTGACTGGGGCGAGCGGGTCGTCGCCGCGATCGTGCTGCGTGACGGTCAGGAGGCTCCGCAGGACGCGGATGCACTCACGCAGGAGCTGCGGGAATTCGTCCGGTCGGAGAAGGGCAGCGTGCAGACGCCCAAGGATCTGGAGTACGTCACGGCCATCCCGGTGACGAAGATCGGCAAGCCGGACAAGAGCGCGATGCAGCAGACGATGATCGAGCTCCTGGGCTGACGCGCTGTGGGTCGTGACCGGTTGTGATCGATCTGTGACCAGAATGAACAGAAGTGTCAGCGCGTGCCCATGTCTGGCACAGTGACACCCGTGAGTGTCGACGGACACGTGTGCCCGTCGACGTGTGAAGCAAGGTCTTTGTCACCAAGCAACAGAGGAAGTGCAGCATGAAGACTCCCCAGGGAGGCAAGCGGTTCGTCGCGCTGAGCGCGGCGGTCGCCATCGGAATGGGCGGAGTGGCCCTCACGGTCCCCGCCATGGCGACCAACGAGGCGCCGAAGGATCTGGGGCAGGCCGTGGCGGCCGTCGCCGCAGCGGATGAGAACATCCTCGACAAGGTCGCGGCCATCGGCTACAACGCCGACGGCGAGGTGACCGTGCAGACGGTTGCCGGTGCGGACGTCGAGGCTGACGCCGAGATCCTCGAGCCGGTCGCGGCACTCGCCGAGGCCGAGGGCCAGGACGAGGTTCATGTCACCGAGATCGCCAACGGCTACAGCCCGGCTGCGGCCACGGACGTCGTGGGCGGCGCCGGCTACGCGGTCGCGCCCAACGGCGGTGCGGCTCAGGACATCAACGGTCTCTGCTCGTTCGGATTCCCGGCGACCGGCCCCAACGGCGAAGAGGCCATCCTCACCGCCGGCCACTGCGCTGAGACCGGTGCGAGCGTCTTCCTCGAGACGCCGTCGGAGTCGAACGCGGGCAAGAATGACCCGCACGGCGACGCGTATGTCGACATCGTGAAGCCCGAGGCCATCGGCTCCTTCACGGCCTCGGAGTTCGGCGAGACCATCCTCGATCCTGAGGACCCGACGTGGAACGACGCCTCGAAGTACTCGCCGGAGGATACGCAGGACTTCGCCGTCATCACGCTCGATGACGACACCCTGACGACACACCCCGAGGTGACGGACTGGACCACGGCGGGCGAGGACGACCTCTTCGCCTCGACGCAGTCCGTCGCGGGCGTCCATGACGTGACTTCAGCTGACGTCGGCAAGTCGATGTGGCGCTCCGGCCGCACCTCCGGCATGCAGGAGGGCACGATCGGCAGCGAGGACGGCGGCGGTTACATCGGCGACATCGTCGATGGCTACGGCCTCGTCGGCATGCCCGACAGCCCGGATCCGAACAACCCGGAGATCGGCCTGGTCTACGGCTTCGCGGCTGAGGCGCTGGGCATCCCCGGTGACTCGGGCGGCGCCGTCATGATGGGCGACCAGGCCGTCGGCGTGACCTCGCTGTCGAACTACGACCCCGCCACACAGGAAGGCGATTGGATCTGGGTTGCCGAGCTGGCCAAGGGACTCGAGACGGTCGCGGATGGCTACACGGTGAAGACCACGGAGTCCACCGAGGAACCGACGGAGACGGCTGAGCCGACTCCCACGGAGACCGAGGCTCCTGAGGCCGATGCGGAGCTGGCTGTCGACCCGCAGGAGATCACTGCGGAGCGCTTCATCGCGGAGGACGAGGACCAGGCGATCGAGGATGACCGTGGCGTCACCTACACGGTGACGGACGTGGAGCCCGGCTCTGAGGTAACCTTCGACACCTACGTCGAGGACCAGGCGGCCAACGCTGGTTCCGGCGCCGCTGCTCCGGCAGCCGATG
>DWZY01000250.1 GCA_019117325.1 Candidatus Brevibacterium intestinigallinarum | reverse complement strand
TCTTCAAGGGCACGACGACACGGTCGCCGCTCGACATCGCGCGCGGTCTCGAGCGGACCGGCGGCGACTCCAACGCGGTGACCGCCAAGGAGTACACGAGCTACTACGCCCGCTGCCTCGTGAGCGACCTCGATTCCGTGACCGAGCTCCTGTGGGACATGGTGCTGCGCTCGACGCTCGCCGTCGACGAGTTCGAGCGCGAGCGCGGCGTCATCATCGAGGAGCTCGCGATGGCCGCGGACGATCCGACGGACCAGTTGTTCGAGGACTTCGAGCAGCTCGCGTTCACGGATCAGTCGCTGGGCCGCCCCGTGGGCGCGACCCGCGAGCAGATCCGCGCCCTGCCGCACACGGTCCTGCGCGATCACTACGCGCAGGCCTACGCGGGCCCCGGCCTGGTCTTCGCGGCCGCCGGGGGAGCGACCCACGCGGAGGTCGTCGACCAGGTGGTCCGCCACATCGCGGGCCACGGGCAGGAGACCCCCGCCGAGGCCGGGGCCGCCGTCCGCTCGGACGGAGACTCCGCGGCCGGAGACTCGGCGGTCGGGACCGCATCCCGGCAGCGGGAGGCGAGCACGGCCTCGGCGGCGGTGTTCACCCCCGGCATCCACCTGCGCGCCCGCAGCACGGAGCAGCAGGGGATCATCCTGGGCACCCGCGGCCTGCACGAGGGGCACGCGGACCGCTTCACCCACCTCGTCATGTCGAACCTGCTGGGCGGGGGCATGGCCTCGCGGCTGTTCCAGCGGATCCGGGAGGAGCACGGGCTCGCGTACACGGTGCAGACGGTGCTGAGCCAGTACTCGGACACGGGGCTGTTCGGCATCTACGCCGGCTCGGCACCGGAGTCCGCGGGCACGGTCCTCGACCTCGTGGGCGAAGAGCTGGCCCGGCTGGCACGCGAGCTGCCCTCGGCCCAGGAGGTCGACGACGTCGTCTCGCAGCTGGCCGGCGGCACGGTGCTGGGACTCGAATCGAGCGCGGTGCGGATGAATCGGATCGCGCGCCACGAGCTCACGGGCCTGCCGCTGCTCAGCCCGGAGGAGCTCATCGAGGCCGTCCGAGCGGTCACTCCGGACCACATCCGGGCGCACGCGGCGAGCCTGCTGGAGCAGGAGTGGGCGCTGGCGGGCGTGGGACCGCGGGAGGATCTCACCCTGCCCCGCTTCGCATGACGTGAGCTCCGTCACGCGGGGGCGCAGTGCCCGCGTGACGGGGCCGATCTCCTGTCGCGATCGGGAATATCAGCAGGTGGCAGAGCCGTTGTCCCTGGTAGCGGCCCGCGATAGGGTCGAAGCCGTGGCCGGGCGTCCCGCTTGGCCGGAACCCACAAGGAGGCACATCATGGCTGAGTACAGCCTTCCCGACCTTCCGTACGACTACGCAGCGCTGGAGCCCCACATCTCCGGTCGCATCATGGAACTCCACCATGACAAGCACCACGCGACCTACGTGAAGGGCGCGAACACCGCACTCGAGCAGCTCGCGGAGGCACGCGAGAAGGGCGAGTTCGGCACGGTCAGCAAGCTGTCGAAGGACCTCTCCTTCAACCTGGGCGGCCACATCAACCACACGATCTTCTGGAACAACATGAGCCCGGACGGCGGCGACAAGCCCACCGGTGAGCTCGCCGCCGCGATCGACGACCAGTTCGGCGGCTTCGACGCGTTCCAGGGCCACTTCACCGCCGCGGCGACCTCGATCCAGGGGTCCGGCTGGGCGATCCTGGGCTGGGACACGCTGGGCCAGCGCCTCACGCTCGAGCAGCTGTACGACCAGCAGGGCAATGTCCAGGTGGGCTATGTCCCGCTGCTGCAGCTGGACATGTGGGAGCACGCCTTCTACCTCGACTACCAGAACGTGAAGCCGGACTACGTCAAGGCCTGGTGGAACATCGTCAACTGGGAGGACGTGCAGGCCCGCTTCGACCGCGCGCGCACCCAGACGCCGGGCCTCATCGCCTGAGTCGACCCGCATCGCGGCGCATCTGCCGCTCACCGCGCCCCCGCAGCCGCACGGCTGCGGGGGCGCGGTCGTCCGGGCACCCCGCGTGCTCGTAGACTCGAGCCGGAGCACAGGAGAAGGACCGGCGAACATGCCGGAGAACGGGGACGATCTGTGAGCGACATCCGAGTGGCAGTCATCGGAGCCAAGGGCCGCATGGGGTCCCACGCCGTCGACGCGATCGAGGCTGCGGACGGCCTCGAGCTCGTGGCGGCGCTGGGACGCGGCGACTCGCTGGAAGCCCTGCTGGACCTCGACGTCGACGTCGCGGTGGAGCTCACCGTCCCGGACTCCACGCAGGGGAACGTCGCGTTCCTCGTCGATCACGGCATCGACACCGTCGTGGGCACGACCGGATGGTCGCCGGAGGCGCTCGAGGACCTCCGCGCGCGCCTGGCGGAGCACCCGGAGACCGCGGTGCTCATCGCCCCCAACTTCTCGATCGGCGCGGTGCTCGCGATGCGGTTCGCGGAGCTCGCCGCCCCCTACTTCGACTCTGCGGAGATCGTCGAGATCCACCACACGCGCAAGCTCGATGCCCCCTCAGGGACGGCAGCGCACACCGCTCGTCGCATCGCGGCCGCCCGCACCGCCGCGGGACGCGGGCCGATGCCGGACGCGACCGCCTCGGATCCGGACGGCGCGCGCGGGGCCGTCATCGACGGGGTGCACGTCCACGCGATCCGGCAGCAGGGCATGAACGCCCACGAGGAGATCCTCTTCGGCTCCGACGGCGAGGCCCTCACCCTGCGCACGGACACCTTCTCCACGACCGCGTTCATGCCGGGCATCCTCACCGCCGTCCGGGCGATCGGCGACCGCGCCGGTCTGGACGTGGGCCTCGAGGCGTACCTGGACCTCGCATGACCCGCGCCAAGGTGGGCGTCATCATCGTGACGCTGGGCCTGGTCCTGTACTTCTGGTTCACCCTGCAGCGCGCGTGGATCATGCTCCTGGACGAGTCCCTCGTGGCGAAGGGGATCGGGCTGGCACTCGTCGCCCTGCCGATCGTGGGCGCCTGGACGCTGCTGCGCGAGCTGCTCTTCGGCTCGCAGACGGAACGGCTCGCCGGCATCCTCGAGGCCGAGGACGGCCTCCCGCCGGACACGCTGCCCCGCACGCCCGGCGGCCGCATCGTCCGGGCCGCGGCGGATGAGGAGTTCGAGAAGTACCGCCGCGAGGCGGACGCGGCGCCGGATGACTGGCGGTCGTGGTTCCGCCTGTCCTGCGCCTACGACGCCGCGGGCGACCGGAGGCGGGCGCGCGCGACGATGCGGCAGGCGATCGGCATGGAGAAGGACACACGGTCCAGCAGCGAGGAGGCGGCATGAGCATGATCGAGAACCCCCTGCTGGGGCCCACCCTGGAGGACCTGCGGGCGCGGACCAGCATGAAGTGGCGGCACTACCCGGAGGACGTCCTGCCGCTGTGGGTCGCCGAGATGGACGTGACTCTGGCCCCGGCGGTGACCGAGGAGATCGTGCGTGCCGCGCACACGGGCGACACCGGCTACCCGCACGGGACGGCCTACGCCGAGGCCGTCGCTTCCTTCGCTGCCGACCGCTGGGACTTCCCGGGGCTGGACCCCGCCCGCATGGCGCTCGTGCCCGACGTCATGATGGGGATCGTCGAGGCGCTGCGCCTGCTCACCCGCCCGGGCGACGCCGTCGTCGTGACCTCGCCCGTCTACGCGCCGTTCTTCGCATTCGTGACGCGGGCGGATCGGCAGATCGTCGAGACCTCGCTCACCGCCGAGGGCCGCCTCGACGCCGACGCGATCGAGGAGGGGCTGCTCCGGGCGCGGGCGGCCGGGTCCGAGCGCCCCGTGGTGCTCCTGTCGAATCCGCACAACCCCACCGGCACCGTCCACACGCGGGCGGAGCTCGAAGCGGTCGCGCAGGTCGCCCGCCGGCAGGGCGCCCGGATCATCTCCGATGAGATCCACGCACCGCTCGTCTACTCCGACGCCCGGTTCGTCCCGCTGCTGTCCGTCGCCGGAGCGGAGAACGCGTTCGCGCTCACCAGCGGGTCGAAGGCGTTCAACCTGGCCGGCCTCAAGGCCGCACTCCTCATGGCCGGTCCCGAGGCAGCAGGCGACCTGGCGCGCCTGCCGGAGGAGGTGAGCCACGGCCCCAGCCACGTGGGCATCCTCGCCCACACCGCGGGCTTCGCCCGGGGCCGGGACTGGCTCGATGCGCTCCTTCAGGGGCTCGAGGAGAACCGGGCGCTTCTGGGCGGCCTGCTCGAGGAGCACCTGCCGCAGGTGACATGGCGTCCGCCGCAGGCCACCTACCTCGCGTGGCTGGATGCGTCCGCGCTGCAGCTGTCCGCCCCGGCCTCGGGCGAGGCCCTGGCGGTCGTGAGCGATGTCGCCGGGCCCGCGCGGTTCTTCCTCGACGAGGCGCGGGTCGCGCTGAGCTCCGGCCACGTCTTCGGCCGTGGAGGGTCCGACGCGGTCCGCCTCAACTTCGGGACCCGGCCGGACCTCCTCAGTGAAGCGGTCCGCCGGATGGGCGCAGCCGCGTCCCGCTGACTGCCCCGGGCCCCGCCGCACCCGCCTCGACCGGTGCGCGCGGGGCACCCAGGACCGCCTGCTGCACGGCCCGCACGAGCACGGTGAGGATCGACTCCAGCGGTCCGCGGCGCGAGACGAGCGCGGTCCACAGCAGGGCGACCACGATCATGAGCGCGATGTTCGCCGCGAACCACTGCGCGGCCCAGCTGAAGCCGTCGAACGCGGGCATGGCCGGCAGCCCCTCCGCTGCGGACAGCACGCAGATGTGCAGCGTGTAGAGCGTGAGCGGGGTCGATCCCGGGCGGGACAGCCACGCGTGGGTCCACACCGGCCCGCGGTCCAGCAACGGTCCGATGAGGAGGCAGAGGGCGATGACCGCCATCGCGACTCCGGCGGTCTGGACGAGGTCGAACGGGGTCCCCGAATGGGGTGCGGCGACGACCAGCCACCACGGGGAGTCCGTGGGTGCCACGCCGTAGGAGCCCAGCAGCAGGATCTCATCGACGAAGGTGATCCCGGTGTCCCACTGCTGGCCGTAGAGCGACTCGAGCTCCCAGCGGCCGCGCATATTCATGAGCAGGCTCGAGGCCGACAGCGAGAGGATCGCGGCCGCGGCACCCACGAGCAGGAGCGAGACCCGTCGGCCGGCATCCGTCCAGTCGATGCGCCCCAGCCACATCCCCAGCACGATGTAGCCCAGCCACTGCAGCAGCGGGTAGTAGCCCGTGAGGACCAGGCCCGTCCACATGTCCGGGACGAGGAGGCTGCTGAAGGCCGGCATGACGAGGTCGCCATCGCCCAGCGGTCCGGACCGCAGCGCGTGCGACACGAGCGGCGTCACGAGGAACCAGGCCCACGCGGTCACCCCCAGCAGCCAGGTGGGGAACCGGAGGAACAGGGGAGCCAGGAGGAAGAGCGCCCCGTAGTTCACGAGGATGACGGCGATCCCCGAGGGCAGCTCGCCCAGGAACAGGCCGATGAGCGCGATGAACGCGCCGCGGACCGCCAGCCCCGTCGCCGCGGCGGACCAGGCGCGGGCGCCGGGCCGGGCCAGCACCGAGCGGGTCGAGAAGATGATCGACACGCCCGCGAGGATCGCGAAGAGGGCGGAGGCGCGGCCCTGCAGATGGCCGACCAGCGTGAGGGCGCCGGATTCGTCGATCCGGGGGAGGATGTGCGTCGCCATCATCCCGAACAGGGCGAGACCGCGGGCCAGATCGATACCCAGGACGCGGGCGGACCGGGAAGCCCCGGCGGCGGTGCGCCCGGGGGCTGTGACAGAGTCGGTGGGCGGCAGGTGCACAGAGGGCCCTCAGGTGGTCGCGCGGCGGGTAAGATCGGAGTATGGCCATGATAGAGGACGCGGCGGCCCGCGCGGCGATCGATGCGTTCGGCCGGGTGGGCACGGCGATGATCACCCCGTTCACCCCGGCCGGCGAGGTCGACCTGCCTGCAGTCGAGGCGACCGTCGACCACCTCGTGGGCCTCGGCAACGACATGCTGGTCGTCTCCGGCACGACGGGCGAGGCCTCGACGACGACGGACACGGAGAAGACGGAGATCCTCCGCGCGGTCGTCTCCGCGGCCTCGGGGCGTGCGAAGGTCGTCGCCGGAGTCGGCACGAACCACACCGCGCAGTCGATCTCGCTGGCGCGCAGCGCCGCAGAGGCGGGCGCGCACGGCCTCCTGTCCGTCACTCCGTACTACTCCCGTCCCACGCAGGACGGGATCATCGCGCACACGCGCGCCCTGGCGGACGCGACGGACCTTCCGGTCATGCTGTACGACATCCCCGGCCGCTCGGCGACCGCCCTCGACACGCAGACGATCCTCGCGCTGGCGGAGCACCCGCGCATCCTCGCCGTCAAGGACGCGAAGGGGAACCTGGCAGCCTCCCAGGAGGTCCTGGCCGCAGGCACCATCGCCTACTACTCCGGGGAGGACGCGCTCAACCTCCCCCTGCTCGCACTGGGCGCCGTCGGCATCGTCTCCGTCGTGGGACACGTCGCCGCGGACCGCCTCAGCACCCTCGTCTCCCTCGTCGCGTCGAATGATGTCGCGGCGGCCCGCCGGATCGCGGCGGACCTGGTTCCCCTGGTGGACGCGATCATGAACCGCATGCCCGGACTCGTCGCCGCGAAGGCGGCGCTCGAGCTCCTGGGCGTGATCCCCTCGCGCACCACGCGCCTCCCCCTGCTGCCGGCCGACGCGCAGCAGGTCGACGCGGTGCGCCTAGCCCTGCGAAGGAGCGAATACCTCACGTGCTGACATTCCAAGCGGAGACCCGCGAACCGCGCAAGCCGTCCCCCGAAGCCCTGCGGATCGTCGCCCTCGGCGGCCTCGGCGAGGTCGGCCGCAACATGACCGTCTTCGAGTACCGCGGCAAGATCCTCATCGTCGACTGCGGCGTCCTCTTCCCGGAGGAGGAGCAGCCGGGCGTCGACCTGATCCTGCCCGACCTCACCTACCTCGAGGGGCGCTACGACAGGATCGTGGGCCTCGTCCTCACCCATGGCCACGAGGACCACATCGGTGCCGTCCCGTACCTGCTGCGCAACCGCAGCGACATCCCGATCCTGGGCTCGACGCTCACGCTCGCCCTCATCGAGGCGAAGCTCATGGAGCACCGCATCCGGCCGGTCACACGGGTCGTCAAGGAG
>DWZY01000249.1 GCA_019117325.1 Candidatus Brevibacterium intestinigallinarum | reverse complement strand
GTGGAGAGCAGTGCTGCTCTCCACGGCCCATCGTGAGGGGACCGCGTCCCGGCGAGGCTGGTTCGGCCCGGCCGACCCGACCCGGCGCGGTCAACCGCCGCGGTCAGCCCGGCCGATCCCGGCCGTGCCGGGAGGTGCGGGTCAGGACTCGGTGGCTGCGGCCTCGGCGTCCTTCTGGGCGTACTCGTCCTTGAGCTTCGCGATGCGCTCCGCGTTGGGACCGTGTCCCTGCTTGTAGACCATCGCGGTGCGCTCGAACGAGCAGACGACCTCGCCGCGCTGGTTGTAGCCCTCCGTGTGGACCGTGACCATGCCCATCGTCGGGCGGGAGTTCGACTCGCGCACACCCAGGACGGTCGAGCGGGAGCGGATCGTGTCGCCCTCGAAGACGGGCTTGGGCAGGGAGATCTTCTCCCACGCGAGGTTCGCGAAGACGTTCTGCGAGATGTCCGTGACGGTCTGGCCCGTCACCAGCGCCAGCGTGAACGTGGAGTTGACCAGCGGCTTGCCGAACTCCGTGTTCGCGGCGTACTCGTGGTCGAAGTGCAGCGGCGCAGTGTTCTGCGTCAGCAGCGTGAACCAGGAGTTGTCCGTCGTGGTGACCGTGCGGCCCAGCGGGTGCTCGAAGACGTCGCCCACGACGAAGTCCTCGAAGTAGCGGCCGTTCCATCCGAAGTGCGTCGTCATGATCAGTTCCTTCGTCGCGGGGGTGCGCACACGGTGCGCGATGTGATCGGGACCATCGTACGGAGGACGGAGTGCTGGAGGCGCTGAGGCCCGTATGGCAGACGACGGTCCGCACGGTGAACCGGTCGGCGTGAGGGAGCGCGGGCGGGAACCAGTGTGGCAGCGCGGGCGGGAACAGCAACGGCCCGGGGCGGCGGAATCATCGTGATTCTGCCGCCCCGGGCCGTGGTCACCTCGTGCGATCACCCGCCGAGGCCGTCAGCCGGGTGATTGCCAGCGCCGGCTGCCAGCCCGCCGGCCGTCAGCCGAGGCCGCGATCAGCGGGCGTGATCGTCCAGTTGCCGGATGCCTGGACGCGGACGATCGAGGGGCCGGGCACCATCTCCGCATCACCGGACCAGCTGCCGATCTCGTTGGCCAGGAGAACGGTGCCGCCGTCGCCCAGCTGGTGGACGATGAAGTTCGAATCGCCGACGTAGTCGAAGGTGACGGGTCCGCCGTCTCCGTCGTACAGGAGGAGGCGCGAGTCACTGTCGGACTCCCGCAAGGGCGGAGCAGACGAGATCGGTGCGAACGTGAGCATCCAGTTGCCCGAGCCCGAGACGTCGATCCCGGCGGTCTCCTTGTAGTCGTCGATGCCGACACCGCCCTGCAGAAGGTCCATGCTCTGCCCCGAGAGGTACATGCTGCCCGCGAGCTCCCCCGCGTCGTCGACCGGGGTGGCGCGTGCGTGAGGGCCCACCACCTCGAGGGTGACCCACGCGGCATCGACGCCGTCGGGCATCGGGACGATCTCGTCGTCGGTGCCGTGGACGGTGACCGGGTCGAACGTGCCGAAGGTGGACTCGGCCCAGGCCCTGGCCCTGGCGTCGCCGTAGGCCTCCCAGCCGGTGTCGCCACCGGTGTCGCCGCCCTGGTTATCGCCAGTGTCGTCACCGGGCTGCGACGACGAATCGGTGGGCTGCTGCCCGGATCCGGTCGACACGCCGCCGCTGACGGAGAAGCCGCCGGTGAAGGCGATGATGACCGCGATGATGATGCCGATGACCAGCTGGAGCAGCCAGACGCCGATCGTGATGATCCACGCCTTCTTCTTGTGCTGGTCGTAGCCGGCCAGGCGGCGCCCCTCCTTGTCCCGGGACGCGCCCACCAGGTGCATGATGAGGTCGATGAGGGCCCAGATGCCGAAGCCGCCGGCGGTCACGAGCTTCGCGATCGCGGTGCCGATCTTGCCCAGGTAGAACCGGTCCGCACCCAGGGTTCCGAGCAGCCAGCCCAGCAGCCAGGTGACGACGAAGGACTTGTCCGACTCGCCCTGTGCTGCGCCGTAGCCGCCGATCGGGCCGAACTGCCCCTGGTCGCCTCCGTAGGACCCGTAGGGCGAGGCCGCCGCCGAGGCCGCGTACTGGTCGCCTGAACCGGGCTGGGCTCCGTAGGCAGCGCTCTGCTCCGTACCGTCCTGCGAGCCCTCGCCGTAGGCCCCGTACTGCTGTGTCTGCCCGTAGGACGGGTCCTGGCCATATGACTGGTCCTGGCCGTACGCCGCCTGGCCGTACTGCTGCGTCGGGTCATACCCCGGCGTGCCGTACTGCGGGGCCTCCCCGTAGGACGGTGCGCCCTGGCTGTAGCGCGGTTCGGGCAGTCCGGTGTTCGGGCTGATCTGCGGGCTGCCGTCGGCGGCGGAGCCGGAAGAGCCGTAGGGCGGTTGCGACATGCGGGATTCCTCATTCTTGTGTGCGGCGGACGGGCCGTGAGCGGTCACGGGCCGACCGGCCCCGACTCGTGCGAGATCAGTCTGACATGACCGGAACCCGCGCGTGCGCCTGCGATGTTACAGGACTGCCATCACGCACTGCGGCCCGGGAGGACGGAGCCATGAGGACTCCGTGCTCCCGGGCCGCGAGGCGCCGGTGGGGCCGGGCGGGCAGGGGTCAGTGCCGTTGCGGAGACGCCGATCAGGATGTCCCCATCAGGACGTCCCGCTCATGCACCGCCGCCCGCTCCCGATCACTGCGGGGTGAGCGTCCAGTCGCCGGTGGCGATCACGCGCATGAGCGACGGGCCCGGGTCCAGCTCTACGGTGCCGGAGTAAGCGTCGATCTCATTGACGACCAGGTTGTCGTAGCCAGCGCTGTACTGGTTGATGATGATGTTCGCCTCCCCGGTGTACTCGAAGTCGGCGGTGCCGCCGGGTCCGTCGTACAGGTAGTAGGCAGGGCTCGACCCGGACTCCGGGAAGACGTCGGCGGAGGCGATCGGCTCGAAGGTCATGCTCCAGTCGCCATCGGCCTCGACATTGATGTCGGTGACGGTGTCGTAGTCGCTGACGCCCACGGCGCCCTGTCCGGTCTCGCCGGCCGGAAGGAAGAGGTACATGTCGCCGTAGTCCTCGCCGTCCGCGTTGAGGGCGTTGACGGTCGTGTAGTCCTCCGCCCCCTCGACGGTGATGAGCGCCGCCTCGACGCCGTCGGGCAGCGGCACGACCTGGTCGCCGCTGCCGTCGACCGTGACCGGGTCGAAGGTGCCGTAGGTCGACTCCGCCCAGGCCACCACGTCGCCGGAGGCCGGTTCGCCCGCGGGCGCGTCCTGACCGCCGGTGTCGTCGGTGCCGCCCTGGTCGCCCGAGCCGTCGGCAGACGGGTCGCCCTGCTGCGAGGAGCCCGGGTCCGTGTCCGGTCCGGGGGAGGCGCTGACGCTGAATCCGCCGGTCGCGATGACGACGATGAGGATGACGACGCCGATGACGAGTTGCAGCAGCCACACGCCGATCGTGATGATCCACGCCATCTTCTTGTGGCGGTCGTAGCCCGCGAGCCTCCGGTCCTGCTTGTCGCGGGTCGCGCCGATCAGGTGCATGATCAGGTCGATGAGCGCCCAGATGCCGAAACCGCCTGCGGTGAGCAGCTTGGCGATGGCGGTGCCGATCTTGCCCAGGTAGAACCGGTCGGCGCCCAGGGAGCCCAGCAGCCAGCCCAGCAGCCACGTGACGACGAAGGACTTGTCCGACTCGCCCTCCGCCTGCGCGGTGCCGCCGATCGGGTTGAGGTACTGCCCGTCGCCGTAGGGCGACGCCGCCGCCGAGGCCCCGTACTGGTCGCTGCTGTACTGGTCACCGCCGTACTGGCCGGGCTGCGCGCTGTACTGGCCGCCTGCGTACGGGTCGCCCGAGTACTGATCGCCGCCGTACTGACCCTGCTGACCGGCGTCGTACTGGCCGGGCTGCGAGCCGTACTGTCCGCCCGCGTACGGGTCGGAGCCGTACTGCTGCGTCTCCGGGCCCGGGTTCTCCGGCAGGCCGGTGTTGGGGTTGTACTGCGGGGTGTCGTCGCCGGATCCGGGAGGGCCGTAGGGGGGTTGTGACATGTCGTCATCCTCTTCGACTGCGAGGCGGTCCCCGTCGTCTGTCCGCCGGGAGGGCCGCCCTGAACGTGTGCGGATTCAGTCTGTCATGGTCCGAGCGTCTCACCGCGCCTCCCATGTAGCTGGATCGCCATGAGTCCGGCTCAGGGGACGTGGCTAGACTCGCGATCATGAGCAGCGAACAGATCTTCAAGAGTGCCTCCGACGTCTCGACCGCCCCTGTGGTGGCCCTGGGCCTGGTGGGCGGTTACCTCACCGCCCGCGAGACGATGATCCGCCCTCTGGGTGGCGCCGTGCTGGCGGCCGCAGGGGCGTACGCGGGCCGGACCTGGCTGGCGAAGCGCGGGGCGGCGACGACCGTGGGCCTGTCCGCTGCCTACCTGCTGGGCTTCGGCCTCTCGCACCCGCTGGCGAAGAAGATCGGCGCGTGGCCCGCCGTCCTGTCCGTGACCGCTGCGACCGCAGCCGCCTCGTACCTGCTGGTCGATCGGGACTGAGCGTGGCAGGTCACGGCAACCTCTGGACAGAGGCGCTCGCCAACAATCCCGACCACTCGAAGAACTACGCGAACCGGTGGCGGCGCCTCGAGGAGTCCGGCCAGGACATCTACGGCGAGGCCCGCCTCATCGACGCGATGGCGGAGCGCGAGTCGCGCATCCTCGACGCCGGGTGCGGCACCGGCCGCCTGGGAGGCTGGCTGGCGCAGCGCGGGCACACGGTCGTGGGCGTCGACCTCGATCCCTATCTCATCGAGGTCGCGCAGCAGGATCATCCGGATGCCACGTGGCACGCGATGGATCTGGGCCAGATGGACCTGCGCCAGCCGTACGGCGATCGGATCCGCTTCGATCTGGTCGTCATGGCGGGCAATGTCATGGCCTTCGTCGCCACGGACGAGCGCCGCGAGGTGCTGCGCAGGATCGCCGATCACATGTACCCGGACAGCCGCTTCGTGTGCGGGTTCGGTGCGGGGCGCGGCTACTCGTTCGACGAGTTCTTCACCGACGCCGAGGCCGCAGGGCTGACCCTGGACCTGCGCCTGGGCACATGGGACGTGAAGCCCCCGTCCGAGGACTTCGTCGTCGCCATCTTCAGCCCCCGCTGACGGGCTGAGCGGCGCCGCTCACCCCTGAAAAGACACCGGGAGTCGCAAACTGCGCCGCGACACCCGCTCGTGTCATCTCACCGGCGTGCGCTCCACCTCTGCCGCGCCTCCTGCAACACGTCGACGATCTGCTCAGCCTGCTTGTTGATCTCTGCGTGCTCTCCGATGCAGGCGACGGCAGCGACCGTGCGCCCCTCCACCGTCACCGCGGTCGCGACCCCCTCGATCTCCACCTCGGACACGTCGGGTGTGACGACCAGGCCGGTCTCGCGGATCGTCGGCAGGTCTGCGAGGAAGCGCTCGACCAGCGGCTCGTCCTGGTCGCGCGCCGCGCTCAGCCGGCTCCACAGGTCCCGCTTCTCCATGCCGGCCAGCAGCACCCACCCGCTGGAGCAGCGCAGCACGGAGCGCTTCACGTAGTTCTCCGCCAGGTACGCGTACGCCGGACTCGTCGAGGCGTGGTCGACGTAGTAGAGGTCCGCGCCCACCAGTACGGCCAGCACCGTCGTGAGCCCCGTCCGCTCGTGGATGTCCTTCAGGTCCTCGTGCTTCACGACATCGGAGGCGGGTGTTCCCGCCAGCCGCGTGAGGAAGTGCGGTGCGGGCCCCAGGGTGTAGAGCCGGTCGCGCTCCTCGAGGAACCCCGTCGCGACCAGACCGTTCACCAGGCCCTGGATCGAGCTCAGCGGTGCCTCGAGCACGCGCGAGATCTCCGTGAGGGTCACCCCGTGCGGGCGGCGCGCGGCCAGATCCAGGATCTCCGCGACACGGTCGACCATCCGGTGGCGCGGCCGCGGCTTCCCCTCTGGCGGGTGCGGAGTGGACACAGAGCCTCCCTCATATCGCTGCGTGCGTCACCGGTCATGCTGCGGTCGTCGACGGTCCCGTCGTTCGTCGTAGCGAGTGCGGACC
>DWZY01000020.1 GCA_019117325.1 Candidatus Brevibacterium intestinigallinarum | reverse complement strand
ACGCCCGGCAGCCACGCGGGGTTGGCAGCGGCGAGCGCCGTGAGCTCCTCGTGCGCCTGCGTGTCGGAGTAGAGGACGACCGGATGCGTGGGGCGGCCATCCGCATCGAGGAGGATGAGGTCCTGCATCTGGCCGGTGATCGCGAGGGCGGCCGGGGAGTGCGCCGGGTGGACTGCTCCGGGCGCGGTGCCGTGGGCTGGAGGCGCAGCGTTTCCGTCAGGCGGCACCCCGAGGCAGCGGGCGATGACGTCGCGGACGGCGGATCGCCACTCGTCGACGTGCTGGTGCATGAGGCCGTCGGGACCGCGGGTGGTCGCCAGGGGCGCGTGTGCTTCGGCGAGCGCCGTGCCGGCCCGGTCCAGGAGGGCCGCCTTCACGTGGCTGGTCCCCACGTCGATCGCGAGGACCGCGCCCGAGGCCGTGGCCGGCTGCTGAGGCGACTGCGCCTGCGGGCGCGCAGGGTGGGGGTCCGTGGTCACCCGATCATCGTAGTGAACGGCTGAACGACGCCGGCACCCCGTCTCTCCGCTCGAAAGCGGGAAGCCGGGGCGCCGGCGTCAGGCCATTCAGGCCCACATCACTCAGGCCTGCGGGCGGCGGCTCCGCAGCAGGAGCGTCAGTCCCACTCCCGTCAGGAGGAGGCCGAGCGACAGTGCGCCCACAGCGCCGCCACCCGTGCGCGGCAGGGATTCACCGTCGCCCGAACCGTCCCCGTCGCCACCGCCGCCAGGAGCATCGTCGTCGGCCACGACGCGGAAGGACCCGCTCAGGGACTCGTCGGAGTCGTCGATGTGCGCGATCACGTCGAACGTGCCCAGGTAGGAGCTGGCGGCGGATGCGTCCACGCCGTAGACGCTCACCGCTGCGACGCCCTGGTCATCCGCGTGGGCGGTCAGGGTCGCGGGAGTCGTGTTCTGACCCGATGCGGGCGCGATGTCGAAGTCGACGCTCGTGCCCTCCTCGAGGCCGTCCACGGACAGAAGCACACCCTGCTCCGCATCGACGAACGCCGAGACTCCGATGACCTCCGGCGTGATGGCGAGCGTCGGCTCCTGGCTCCCGTCATCCGAGGGGTCGGGAGTCGGGTCTGCCGAGGGGTCCTCGGTCGAGTCGTCCGTGGGGTCGGTCGTCGGGTCCGGATCCTGTGCCGGGTCGACGACCTCGGTCGTCGTCCAACCCACGAGGGTCTCGTCGTCACTCCACACGGCGATACGATGCTCGCCCAGTGCGGCGTCGTTCGGCACCGTCACGGCGATCGAACCGTCCGCTGCCACCGTGTGCGTGCCCAGGTAGGCGGGATCGGAGAAGAGCCACGCGCCCACATCCGTGCCCGGAGCGACGTCCTCGACGTGCACCTCGACGTTCTCGCCCCGCTCCATGGTGCGCGGTGCCACGATGCCTCCCGCGGCCTCGTCCGTCAGCTCGTCCTCGGACGGGGTGGTCCCGGGGATCTGCGTGGGCTGCGGGTCCGGAGTGGGATCCTCAGTCGGGTCATCCGTGGGGTCCGGTGTCGGGTCCACCGTCGGATCCGGGGTCGGGTCCTCGGTGGGATCCTCAGTCGGCTCGTCCGTCGGATCGATCGTCGGCTGATCCGTGGGATCCTCCGTCGGCTCATCCGTGGGATCAGTCGTGGGGTCCGCGGTCGGGTCCACCGTCGGCTCATCTGTGGGGTCGACGGTCGGATCCGGAGAGGGATCGTCAGTCGGATCCGTCGTGGGGTCCGTGGTCGGCTCGTCCGTCGGATCCACCGTCGGGTCGACTGTCGGATCCGGAGTAGGCTCCTCCGTCGGATCTGTCGTGGGGTCCGTGGTGGGATCGTCGGTCGGCTCCGTGGTCGGCTCGTCCGTCGGGTCCACCGTCGGCTCATCCGTAGGATCCTCGGTGGGATCCACTGTCGGCTCGTCGGTCGGCTCCGGCGTCGCGTCCTCGGTCACGACGAACGTCCCCACGGCGACGTCGCGGTGGCGGGTCCGGTGGAGGTTGTCATCGATGTGCTCGCTCACGAGCATCGCCTCGTGCTCTCCCACGCTCAGCGAGGACGAGGTGAACACCGTCGAGACGTTCCCCTGCGCGTCCGTCATGACCTCGCCGGCCGGCTGGCCGTCGATGGTCAGCTCGGCGACCTTGTTCGGGCGATACTCGCTGCTGCTCAGCGTCACGCCGGTCTGGGCGAGCTCGGCCAGGCTCAGGGTCTCCGGCGCGACCGTCATCTGCCGCTCATTCACCCGGTTGAACTCCGACTGCCGAGTCACGACCAGGCGGGCCGTGTCGACGTAGTCCGTCCCGCCCACCTCCGCGCGCAGCTCGACGTCGAACAGCTCACCCGTCACCGTCGCGGACAGGTTCTGGCGGAAGGCGAAGTCCGTCGCGCCAGCTGAGTTCGACGTCACCGTCGACGCGTGCACCTCCCGGTCATCGCGCAGACGTGTGACCGTGAAGTCGAGTGCGGTGTCCGCGGGGAATCCGGACGCGCGCACGCGCGTCCCGATGATCCTGACGTCGTCCTCCTGCAGCGATGCCGGGTCGAGAACGACCGTCGGATCGCCCGGCTCCGGATCGTCCGTCGGATCCGGATCCGGGTCTCCGCCGCCGTCCTCGAGGGTCGCCTCGAAGGTGAAGCGGTACCCCTGGCAGAAGTCCATCGAGGCGTAGCCCTCGCCCGTCGCCGTGCCGTCCGACCCGATGACGACGTCCTCGAGGTGGTACGTCACGGCGGCAGCCGGAGAACTGCCGAACTGCCATGTGAGGTCGAAGGGCTCGTCCGCCGTCACCGGAGTCGCGGGCACGCCCGCCCACTGCATCGCTGTGGGGTACAGGCCGCACTCGATGTAGCTCTCCGTGTCGAACTCGACGAGCCTCCCCGCCTCGTCGATCTCGAGCTCCACCGTCGCTCCGGTGTACGCGGTGCTCGTCCCGGAGTAGGTGCCCGACGGCGGCGCACTTGCTGCGCGCGCGACAGTGGCCTGAACGGCGGTGAGCAGCAGGGCCAGCACTGCGATGAGCGCCAGCACGATGCGCATTCTGCGCAGCGGCAGCGACAACCACGCCGGGCGTGACGGTGTACGGACATGCATGAGCGGGCACTCTTCCTGTCGACGGTGAGCACGGGGACGTGCACAGAGACCGGGCGCACGCGTCCGGTCCACCCCTGATGCTCGCCGGTCCCCCTCCCGTGCACTACCCGTATTCCTACGGGTTTCCCCGTAATCTCCCAGCTTCGGAGTCGAGCCCGCCCGGCACCGGATACTCTTCAGAACAGGCGCGGACACGGGAGACGCGCAGTCGTGACGGGATCCCCGCACCTCCGGGGTCCCGCGTCGGAAGGGACGGTGCCCCGATGCTGGTCGGCCGCGACGCAGAGATGCGCACAGTCCGATCACTCGTGTCCCGCAGCGCCGACCAGCCCGCCCAGATCATCCAGATCGATGGCCCGATCGGCATCGGCAAGACCGCGTTCGTCACCGCGCTCCTCGCACAGCTGGACGTCCGCACGCACGTGGCCCGCAGCGAGGGCTTCGGCACCCACGGACCGCTCGTGGCCCTCCGCACGATGATCGAGTCGCACCTGCACGCCAGCCTCGAGTCGCTGCTCGACGACAGCTCCCCGTCCACCCTGGCTGCCCGCGTCGCCCGCGCGCTGGGCCCCGAGCCCACCGTTCTCGCCATCGACGACGCCCAGTGGCTGGACTCCGCCTCCGTCGACTTCGTCGTCTCCCTCCTGCGCGAGTCCCGGCCCACGCCCCTCACACTCATCGTCGTCCACCGCCCGCGCAGGACGACCCTGCCGCTCCTGGCCCGTCTGCGACGCGAGGGCGCCTGGCACGACCACGTGACGCTGGCGCCGCTGCCGGACGACGTCGCCCGTGCCCTCGTCACGGACCTCTCCCCCGCCCAGCAGGCGTCGACGATCGAGACCTCCGACGGCAACCCCCTCTTCATCCGCTCCCTCTCCGCCGCCTTCCGCCGCGACCCGGAGCGGGCGAGCGCGCTGGAGGTCCTGCCCACGGCCGCGGGCTCCCCGCAGTCCCTGCTGCGGTCCGCCGTGGAAGTCGAACTCGACGCCCTGCCCGAGGCCGCCCGCACCACCCTGCGCACGCTGGCCGCCGCGGGCCGGCACCTGCCGTTGCGGACTCTCGCGGACGTGACCGGGCTGCCCCCACCGGAGGTGGAGTCCGCGCTGGCCGACCTCGAGGGCGACGGCCTCCTCACCCCGGACGCCTCGGAGGCGCTCCACCCGGCCGTCCGGCACGCCGTGTACTTCGGCTCGCCCGCCCGCTGGCGGCAGGCGACCCACCGAGTCCTTGCCGACCTGCCGGACCTCGACGTGTTCGCGCGTGCCGATCACCTGTGCCGGCTGGGCGAGACCCTCACCGCAGACGATGCGAGCGCACTGCAGGCCGCTGCCGAGGTCGCACTCGGCTCCGATCCCGCCGCAGCTCTGCGCTGGCTCGCCCCCGTGCCGGCCCGGCTGCGCACGACCGCCCTCGACGTGCTGCAGGCCCGGGCAGAGATCCACAGCGGACGCATCGAGGACGCGATCGCGCGCCTGCGTCCGCTCCACGAGGCAGAAACCCGCCCCATGGCACCATCCTCCGCAGAGCAGCCCTCCCCAGACCCGCTCTCCACGGACCCCGACGTGCCCGTCCTCCTCGCCCAGGCCCTTCGGATGCGCGGCACCCTGGGCGAGGCCCTCGACGTTCTCACGGAGCCGGGCGCCAGTGAGCGACCCGCGCTCCTGCGCGAGCGGATCGCGCTGGAGGCCCTGCTCGACCGGCCCGTCTCGACGGACCTGCTGGACCGGCTCGCCGCCACGGACGACCCGATCGACCGCGCCGCCGCGCAGGCCTTCCGCACCATCGCGCTGCTGGGCGAGGGCCGGGTGCCCGAGGCGCGCACAGCATTCGCGGACGTGCCCGCACTCCTGCGCGCGGCCTCGGCGTCGGCTCTGCGCGACTGCCTGGACCCGCTCGCGTCGGCCGTGTGGTCCGCCTACATCCTCGATGACTTCCGGACCGGCATCGAGCTGGGCGAGCGCGGGCTGCGGATCGCCCGCCGGCACGGCCGGGGGCACGTCACCGCCAACATCGGGGCCGCCCTCGCGTACTGCCTCGTGAACGCGAGCAGGTTCGCGGAGGCCGATGCGGTCGCCCAGCAGGCCGTGCTCGACGCCCGCCGCTTCGGGTCACAGGGCGTGCAGAGCATGGCGCTCACCGCGATGGTCCAGTCCGCCCAGTGGCAGCGGAACGACCGGCTGCTCGCGGCACGGCACCGCGCACTCCTCGCCGAGGACCTCCCCGAGGCCGGC
>DWZY01000248.1 GCA_019117325.1 Candidatus Brevibacterium intestinigallinarum | reverse complement strand
CCCGTTCAGCCACCCGGGCTTCCTGGAGGCGTTCGCCGGGGACGGCGAGGTGCCGATGTGCGCGCACCTGCGCGGGCTCGACGACGAGGCGCTCGCCCGCCTCTTCTGGCAGGCGTTCGATGCGTGGGCGCGTGCCGCACGCGCGGTGACGGAATTCGTACGCCTCTCCCTGGACGACGACGTGCTGCCGTCCCCCGGCAGTGTCACCCCGCGCCTCATCAACTACATCGCGCAGCTGCCGGCGACGGCGCAGGAGCTGTGGGACTCGTACGCGCCCAAGGTGCGGCAGAACGCGCGCCACGCACAGCGCGCGGGCGTCACGATCGAGATCGACACGACGGGGGACCGGCTGGCGGAGTTCCTCGCGATCCATGAGTTGACGATGGAGCGGCGGGGCAGCGAGGACCGCTACCGGGTGTGCGCGGAGACCCTCACGGGCCTCCACGAGGAGATGCCCGGCAGCTTCGCCTACGTCTACGCGATGAGCGCCGGCCGCGCGGTGTCCGTCGACCTCGTCCTGCTGGGGGCGCGCACCGCGTACTACCACCTGGGTGGGACCTCGGCGGATGCCTTCGGCCTGCGTCCCAACGACCTCGTGAAGACGGCTGCGATGGAGTACGCCCGCAGTGCGGGCCGCACCCGCTTCGTCCTGGGCGGGGGACTGCACGACGGGGACGGGCTCGAGCGGTACAAGAGGGGATTCGCGCCCCGCGGCGCGCAGGACTTCTGCACGACGGAGCGGATCCTCGACCCCGTCGTCCACGGATCGCTCGTGCGCGATCTCGAGTCGCGGGTGCGCGCGGAACGTGCGGCCGGAGGCTTCCCCGACTGGGTGGACGGACCCGACTTCTTCCCCGCCTATCGCCGCCGGTTCACCGTCCCCGCCCCCGTCGCCCCCGCGGGGGCGACGCACGAGCCCGCATCTGCGGATGCGGCGGCACACGAGCACGCGCAGGCACACGACCGCGTGCCGTCATACGAGCACGCACAGGACCTGGAGAAGGAGACCGTCCGATGACTGCAGGAGCACGCCCCGTCGTGCGGACCGATGCCACGGCCGCGCAGCCGGCCGGCTCGCTGGCGGCGCAGCCGGTCGGCTCGCCCGCCGCACCGGCCACCTCCCCGGCGGCCGGAGTCGCGATCCCGGCCCGGGCCTCGGCGTACATGCCGGTCAAGCGGGCGGCGGACGCGGTGGTGGCGGGCACGGCCCTCGTCGTCCTCTCGCCCCTGCTGGGTCTCCTGTGGATCGCGGTGCGGGCGGGGATGGGACGGCCCGTCCTGTTCCGCCAGGAGCGGGTGACGATGAGCGGGCGCCGGTTCAGCCTCATGAAGTTCCGCACGATGCGGACCGTCGACCCCGCGCGGGGGTGGGTGACGGACGAGGAGCGGCTCACGCGCTTCGGCGCCTGGTTGCGGTCGACCAGCCTCGATGAGCTGCCCAGTCTGTGGAACATCCTCGTGGGAGACATGAGCGTCGTGGGCCCGCGCCCCCTGCCCACCGGGTACCTGCCGTTCTACAGCGCCGCGCAGAACCGCCGGCACACCGTGCGCGCCGGCCTGACCGGGCTCGCGCAGGCCAGCGGGCGCAACAGCGTTCCCTGGGACGAGCGCTTCGACCTGGACCAGCGGTACGTCCTGCTCGTGGGCCCGCTCATCGATCTCACGATCCTCGCGCGCACGGTCCGTCTCGTGCTGCGGCGCGAGGGAGTCGTCGCGGAGGATGCGGAGACGACGGACTTCTCCGGTCCCCAGCGGACGAGCCGGCTGCGCCTCGTGCCGGTGCGGGGGGCCTCGGGCGGGCATCCGGTGCGACGCTGGGAGGCGCGCACCCCGGCAGACGTCCGCATCGCCCGCTGCACCTGCGTGCTGAGCCGGCCGCGAGCGGATGCCAGGTCTGATGCGCGGTCTGATGCGCGGGCGCACGCGACCCTGCACGTCACGGGTCTGGCCCGTGGCGCCGACCCGCAGCTGGTCGAGGACCTCGTCGCGCTCCTCATCACGCACGCCCGCGCAGCGGATGCGCGGAGCGCGCAGATCGACGCGAGCGCGGACGACGCGCACCTGCTGCGCGCGCTGGAGACTCATGGCTTCGTCCCGGCGCGCACGGGTGCTCACCGCGCGGACCCGGACCGGACCGGCGTCGCGACCACGGTGCGGCTCGTCACCACGATCAGCAGCCTCGACGAGCCTTGGGCAGAGCACCCGGTCGATCCGGCAGAGCAGCTGCTGGATCTCGAGGAGCGCCTGTCCGACGGCGCGGAGCACCCGCGCGATCGTGACGAGCGCCCACTCGACGTCGCGACCCCACACCTGAGCGCCGGCCACCCGGTCGACGCGCCCCGCAGCAGTCCCCTCGCCTCAGGAGCGGAACGATGAATGTCCCCCCGCCCGTCGCCGCCACCGCGGCCCCGGCCACGACCACAGCCCCGCCGGTGTCCCCGGCTTCGCCCGCATCCACCGCCGTACCCGCGCCTGCCGCATCGCAGGCGCCGATCCTCCTGTCCGGCCCGGACGTGGGACCGCTCGAGGAGGAGTTCGTCCTCGCCGCGATGCGCAGCGGATGGATCGCCCCGGCCGGCCCGGACCTCGACGCCTTCGAGGCCGAGGTCGCCCAGCGGGTGGGCGTGGGTCACGCCGTCGGCCTGTCGACGGGGACGGCCGCGCTCCACCTGGGACTCCTGGGCCTGGGCGTGCGGCCCGGCGACGTCGTCCTCACGTGCACCTTCACGTTCGCGGCGACCGTCAACGCGATCCTCTACTGCGGCGCCCGCCCCGTCTTCGTCGACTGCGATCCGGAGACCGGCACGATGGACCCGGAGCTGCTGGAGATCACCCTGCGCGACCTGCAGACAGGGTGGGAGAGCGTGGGCGCGATCATCCCCGTCGACCTCTTCGGCAAGGCCGCCGACTACACGCGCATCGTCCCGCTGGCCCGGGCGCACGGCGTGCCGATCCTCGCGGACGCCGCCGAGGCCCTGGGCGCCGAGCACGCGGGCGTCCCCGCCGGCGCGTGGGGCGAGGCCGCGGCCGTGTCGTTCAACGGCAACAAGATCATGACGACCTCCGGCGGCGGCATGCTGCTGACGGACGATGCGGGCCTGGCCGCCCGCGCGCGGCACCTGTCCGCGCAGGCCCGCCAGCCCGTCGCCCACTACGAGCACTGCGAGGTGGGCTACAACTACCGCCTCAGCAACCTGCTGGCTGCACTGGGCCGCGCCCAGCTGCGCCGCCTCGACGAGATGATCGCCCGCCGCCGCGCGATCCGCCGCCGCTACGAGGAGCTGTTCGCCGAGGTCCCGGGCACCCGGATCCTGGGTGCCGCCGGGGCGGACTCCCACGACAACGCGTGGCTGACGCCGCTGGTCGTCGACCCGTCCGCGACCGGCTGGGACGCCCACCAGCTGGGCGCGTGGCTGGCACGGGACGCGATCGAGACCCGCCCCCTGTGGAAGCCCATGCACCTGCAGCCCGTCTACGCGTCCGCGCAGGCGGAGGTGACCGGTGCGGCCCAGCGGCTCTTCGAACACGGACTCGCGCTGCCCAGCGGATCGGTGCTCTCCGATGCGGACGTCGCCCGTGTGCTCGAGAGGATCGAGGAGTTCCTGGACGCGGCGCGCTGACACGTGTCGACACCGTTTCGCAATGTTCGGGCCCTTCGAATCTCGTCCTCTGGGTCGTACGATGTGATCCTCACCCTGTTTCCGCTCTGCGGGTCCCGCCCGCTGCGGGAGGCAGTGTGCGGGAGGGGAACGGAACAGGATGCGGCAGCAGGAGGACAGGAACGGCGCAGGCGGCTTCACGGATCGGCAGCGCCGAGCCCTGGACGGACTGCGTCTGCCTGCCCATCGGATCGCCCGCCCCGCGCTCCTGCGCCGGCTGGACCGCCTCACCCCCTTCACCCGCGTGAGCGCGCCGCCCGGCAGCGGGCGCACGACCCTGCTGGCGGACTGGGCGACGCACCGCATGGATGCGGGTGACCACGTCCTCTGGGTGAGCGCGAGCCCCGGCCTGGACTCCTGGCAGGCCTTCGACCAGTGCATCGCGGAGCTCGCGGGCGACGTCGTGAGCCCGGGTGGCGCGGACGCCCTCGAGCAGGTGT
>DWZY01000247.1 GCA_019117325.1 Candidatus Brevibacterium intestinigallinarum | reverse complement strand
CGCGGCCCGCCGGGCCACCGCCGCGATCTGCGGGGCAGCCCCCGCATCCCGTGGGGCCGCCGCACGCGCAACGGCCTCAGGACCCGATGCCGCCGCAGGGTCAGGTGCACTCTGGCCAGGTGCCCCACGGCCAGCCGCCACAGGGCCAGCCTCCGCAGGGCCACATGCCGCAGCAGCCGCAGAATCAGCAACCGCAGCGGATCCCCGTTCCCCAGCCCACGCAGGCGGAGCAGGAGCAGGAGCGGGAGGCTCGGAAGGCCGAGGCGAAGCGGCTGCACGAGGAGCACGTGCGCGAGTCCACGGTCCCCTCGTGGGGCGGCGAGGTCCGGCGCGTCCTGGGGTACTCCGTCGCGGCGGTGATTCTCGCGTGCATCCTCATCCTGGCGGTGCGCTGGCGACTGCTGGTCAACAACTCGTACGAGACGGTCGAGAACACGGACACGTGGACGTCCATCGTCGCGATGCTCATGCCGTTCATGTTCCCGTTCCTCATCCTGGAGATGAAGCGACCGGACCTGGGCTTCCGCCTGGGGACTATCCCGTTCCTCCCGCAGGCGGCGCTGCTGGCCACCGTCGTCCAGTGGACCGGCATGCTCGTCTGGCCGTGGCTGGTGGGACGGGACCTGGGCATCTTCACGGTCCTCGCGACGCTGGGCTCCGACCCGATCTCCTTCGTGAGCGCTGCGGCGTGCATCGCGACCGCCACGAACGTCTTCCTCCTGCTGACCACCGGGATGGTCACGTGCTTCATGAGCATGCGGTGGGTGGTGGGACTCATCATCCTCGTCCCGTGGCTGACCGCGCTGCTGGGATTCGGCTACCTGAACGTGAAGACCTTCAACGAGCCCCCGTCGACCGTCGTCTGCCTCGCCTGGGTCGCGGCAGCTGTCGTCTCGTTCGTGCTCCTCATCGGCGTGGACCTGCTGCGCAATGCTCTCCACCGCCGTTCCGAGCGCACGGAGTCCGCGCGACGCGGTCCGGATGGGCACCGGCCCAGCCTCGAGGAGCTGGGGTGGAACCCGCGCTGAGGGGCCTGCTCCGAGGCTGCTGAGAGGCCGCCGCGGTGGTCTCCGAGAGCAGGACCGGGTGGTTTTCCCCACCCCGGTGGGAAGCGCGCGCGGCGTAGGATGACCGTGTCGCACCCACGCTCTGAAGGACACCTGTGCTCGCCCTCACTCGCCTGAGTCTGCGCAATCGCGCCCTCATCGCCCTTGTCACCCTCTGTGCCGCGGTCTTCGGGGTGATCGGCACCGCATCGCTCAAGCAGGAGCTGTTCCCGCCGCTCGAACTGCCGCAGGCGTTCGTCTCCGCCCAGTACGAGGGCGCGTCCCCGGAGGCCGTCGAGCGCGAGGTGACCGCCCCGCTCGAGGAGGCGCTCACCGGCGTCGAGGCCGTCGAGAGCATCCAGTCCACGTCCACCGCGGGCTCGTCCCAGGTGGTCGTCGAGACCGACTACGGCACGGACTCCGATGAGGTCGTCCGGTCCCTGCAGCGCGCAGTGTCCCAGGTGGAGTCCTCGCTGCCCGACGGCGTCGAGCCGTCCGTCATGGCCGGCGGCCTGGCGGACTTCCCGATCGTCATGCTCTCCGTCAGCAGCCCGGGCGACGTGAATGACCTCGCGGCGGACCTCGAGGACGTCGCCGTCCCGGAGCTCAGTGACGTCGAGGGTGTGCGCAGCGTCGTCGTGACCGGGCAGAAGCCCCTCCAGGTCGAGATCACCGTCCGTGAGGACGACCTCGAGGACGAGGGCGTCTCCATCGACACGCTCGCCGGACTGCTGCAGGCGAACGGCGTGCCCTCCTCGCCCGGCCAGCTGGAGACGGACAGCGGAGCCGCACCCGTCGAGGTGGGCAGCAGGCTCACCTCGGTCGAGCAGATCCGCGACCTCATCGTCGCGGGCGCGGACGGGCCCGTGGCTGTCAGCGACGTCGCGGACGTCGACCTCGTCGAAGCGCCCGCGAGCTCGGTCTCGCGCACGAACGGCGAGGACTCGCTCATGCTGCAGGTCCTCAAGACGCCGGACGGCAACACCGTCGAGGTGTCACAGGGCGTCGAGGAGGCGCTGCAGGAGGTCGAGGCGACGCTGGGCGATGACGTCGAGTTCGTCACCCTCTTCGACCAGGCCCCCTTCATCGAGCAGTCGATCGAGGACCTGCTGGTCGAGGGCCTCCTGGGCCTGGGCTTCGCTGTGCTCGTCATCCTCGTGTTCCTGCTGAGCGTCCGCGCGACGATCATCACCGCGATCTCCATTCCCGTCTCCCTGCTCATCACCCTCATCGGGCTGTGGACCACGGGCTACACCCTCAACATGCTGACGCTGGCGGCGCTGACGATCAGCATCGGCCGCGTCGTGGACGACTCGATCGTCGTCGTCGAGGCGATCCGCCGCCGGCACGCGCTGGGCGGAGACAAGGCTGAGAACATCCGTGCGGCGGTGGGCGAGGTCGCGACCGCGATCACCGCCTCGACCCTCGTGACGGTCGCCGTGTTCCTGCCGGTCGCGTTCGTGGGCGGGCAGACCGGCGAGCTGTTCCGGCCCTTCGCCCTCACCGCTTCCGTCGCGCTGCTGGCCTCCCTCTTCGTCGCCCTCACGATCGTGCCGGTGCTCGCGTACTGGTTCCTGTCGCGACGCGGCAAGGAGGCGAAGCTCACCCGTGACCAGAAGAAGCTCTGGAAGCGGGAGCGGGCGGCGACGCTCGCCCAGTGGCGCACGGAGCGCCGGGAGGCCGCGAAGCGCCCCATCGACCCGGCGAACCCGTCGGGCCGGCGCTCCACCGGCGAGCTGCCGGTCATCACCGCCGCCCGCGCGGAGGAGGGCGAGGCCAGCACGATCGATGAGCTGGCCGCGATGCACCAGCCGGTCACCCGGTTGCAGAAGACGTACGTGCCGATCGTCCGCTGGACGCTGCGCCACCCCGTCATCGTCCTCATCACCGCCGTGCTCGTCTTCGCGGGCACCCTCGCGATGACCCCGCTGCTCAAGACCGAGCTGCTGGGCGACACGGGTGAGCCCATGATCCAGGTGTCCCAGGACTTCGAGCCGGGCACGGACCTCGACGAGGCCTCGGAGCAGGCCCGCGAGGTCGAGGACGTCATGGCCGGGTTCGATGACGTCGAGTCGTCCATGGTGAGCATCAGCGGCGGCGGCGACGAGTTCTCGATGGGTGGGACCGGCGGCACGTCCGCGCAGTACATCGTGAACCTGCGCGAGGGCGCGAACGCCGAGGCCCTGGGCGCCGACCTCCAGGAGGAGCTCGACACGATCGAGGACGCCGGCACGATCGAGGTCCTGTCCGCCTCCTCGATGGGCGCGAGCTCGACGATCGACGTGCGGCTGACGGGCAACGACCTGGACGAGCTCGAGGACGCCGCGGCAGACCTGCGCGAGACGCTGGCGGACGTCGACGGCATCCAGTCCGTCACGGACGACACCGTCGCGGTGCAGCCGGTCGTCGAGGTCGCGATCGACCACGAGGCGGCCGCCGACTACGGCCTCACGGAGCAGAGCATCGGCCAGCTCGTCTCGCGCGCAATGCGCGGCCAGCAGCTGGGCCAGCTCATCATCGACGACGTGGGCCGCAGCGTCCTCCTCTTCCAGGGGGATGTCTCGAGCGTGCAGGAGCTGCGCGAGTTCGAGTTCGAGGCGACCCCGGTCTCTGCGGACTCCGCACCCGAGGCCGCGACTCCGGAGATGCCGGGCATGCCCGGCGACATGGCGCCGGCCGCGCCCCAGCCGGAGACTATCCAGCTCGATGACGTCGCAGACGTGACGGAGGAGACGACCTCGCCCACGATCACCCGCGTCGACGGGCTGCGGGCCGTCACCGTCTCCGCGACGCCGTCGGGCGACGACCTGGGCCTCGTGGGCCAGAACGTTCAGGAGGCGATCGACGCGCACGAGCTGCCAGACAGCGTCCAGGTGGATCTGGGCGGTGCGACCGAGGAGATGACCGACGCGTTCGTGCAGATGGGCATCGCGATGCTCGTCGCGATCCTGCTGGTGTTCGTCATCATGGTCGCGACGTTCCGCTCGCTCATCCAGCCGTTCATCCTCCTCGTGTCGATCCCGTTCGCGGCGACCGGCTCGATCGGACTGCTGCTGCTGACGGACACGCCGCTGGGGCTCACGGCGCTCATCGGTCTGCTCATGCTCATCGGTGTCGTCGTCACGAACGCGATCGTCCTCATCGACCTCATCAACCAGTTCCGCGAGCGCGGCGTCGACCTGCGCACTGCGATCGTGCAGGGCGCGCGACTGCGCTACCGCCCCATCCTCATGACGGCGGCCGCGACGATCTTCGCGCTCATCCCCATGGGACTGGGGCTGACCGGCGGCGGCCTGTTCGTGTCGCAGTCGCTGGCGATCGTCGTCATCGGCGGACTCGTGAGCTCCACGATCCTCACGCTCATCCTGGTGCCGGTCCTCTACTCGCTCGTCGAGGGCGCCAAGGAGCGCCGCCGGGAGAAGCAGCAGATCCGCGACATGACCCGCGACCGGGCGGCCGCGAGCACGGTGGCTGCAGGTTCGGCAGGCTCGGGATCGACTGCCGCAGGGTCGGCGGCCGCAGCGTCGGCCGCTGCGGAACGGAACACCGCGCCCGAGGCCGGGGGGACTCCGGAGGACCACGCCGCCGGCCGATCGGGCCGGGCCTCGGACGGGGCCACTGCGGACTCGGGCTCGGGCACGGCCTCGGAATCGGATGTGCACACGGACCGCCGCACCTTCGGTGACCAGGAGCCCCGCACGGATCGGGGTCCTGAGCACTGAGCGGCTCACAGCCTCCCGCCGCCGCGGCGGAGCCCAGGAGCACCGGCCCCCTGTCCCGGGGACAGGTGCTCCTCGAGGTGCTCGTCGTCGTCGCGCTGAGCCTGGGGGAGTCGGGGGTCTACGCGGTCGTCCGCCTGCTCGATCTGCTGTCGCGGGGACCGCTGGCGGATGCGCAGGCGCGCCTGAACGTCTCCGCGAACGAGCGCCCCTGGTTCGACCTCACGTACCAGCTGCTGGGGATCGGCTTCGCGCTGGTGCCGGTGGCCCTCGCGCTGCTCCTGCTCAGTCGTGACCGGCTGCTGCCCGGCGGATCCGGGCTGCCCCCGGTCCTCACCCGGCTGGGAGTGGCCGGGGGACGGGCGGCCGGCCGCGACCTCGGGCGGGGTGTCCTGCTGTTCCTGCTCATCGGAGCGGGCACGCTGGTCATCTACGCGGCCGGTCGCGGGCTGGGGCTCACCGCGCAGATCAGCACGGACAACTTGGGCGCCCACTGGTGGACGGTGCCGGTGCTGGTGCTGGCGGCCGTGAAGAACGGCCTGCTGGAGGAGGTGCTCCTCATGGGGTACCTGCGGATCCGGCTGGCCGCGGCAGGGTGGTCGCCGTGGACGATCATCGTGTCGCTGGCGGTGCTGCGCGGCAGCTACCACCTGTATCAGGGGGTGGGCCCGTTCGTGGGCAACGTGGCGATGGGCCTGCTGTTCGGCTGGTGCGCGCTGCGCTGGGAGCGGGCGCGCGCGGGAGCAGGTGTCGCTGGTGTGGGGCAGGGCGCGGCGCGGCCGGGGTCAGCCGTCATGCCGTTCGTGTGGGCGCACATCATCATCGATGTCGTGGGCTTCACCGCGCCCGGAGTGCTGCACCTCGTCGACCCGACCGGGTGAGCTCCGCCAGGTTCTGACGCAGGGTCAGATCGTGACGGCGCCGCGCGGGGTCTCGAAGGTGACGGACTGGATGCCCGGGGCGCCGTGCGGGGCGACCCAGTCGATGCTGATCTCGGAGATCGGCTTCTTCGCGTCCGTGCCCAGCCAGTCGCGGACGCGGTCGCGGTCGCCGGCGATCGAGATCTCTGCGATCGCGGCGTCGTTGCGCGGTCCCAGCTGCGAGGGGTGCTGCGTCTGCGGGGAGACCCAGTGGATGAAGTACGGCAGCTGGGGGTCGGCGATGAGCCCCTTGATGCCGATCTGCTTCCAGACGACCTCGTCATGGCCGGGAGGGGTGCGATTGCCGTCGACGGCCTTGCGCTCCAGGCGCTCCTCGACGCGTGCCAGGTCGTCGACGCGGACGACCCAGCCCATCCAGCCGCCGCCCATCTCGCTGCGGGCGCGGACGGCCTGGCCGAAGGGCGTGGAGAGGGTGGCGGGGTGCTCGAGGGGCTCGACGACCTCGAGGTAGTGGCCCCCGGTCAGCGGGAACACCAGATTGCGGGTGCCGAACCGCGGGTGCACGCCGCCGTCGTAGGCCTCGATGCCCAGGGCGTCCGCCAGCCGCGCGGCGGTGGCCTCGAGCCCGTCGTGTTCAGCGGCGAAGGAAACGTGATCGAGATGCATATGTGCAGAGTGTCACATTCCGCGCGAACTCTTTAGTGAGGGCATCCTAAGTCGTTCGGGGGTCGGATGAATGCACTGCGCCCCTCCTGCGACCCGCGCAGACAGCGCGGATCGGGAGGGGCGCAGAGGGCGCGCAGGCGGGGCCGGTCAGCCTCGCTGCATGCGGTCGGGCCGTACGGTCAGCCCTGGGCTCAGCCCTGCTTCTGGAACCGCTCGATGGACTCGTTCACGATGCGCTCGGCCTCCTCGCGGCCGCCCCACTCGTGGCCCTTGACGAACTTGCCCT
>DWZY01000246.1 GCA_019117325.1 Candidatus Brevibacterium intestinigallinarum | reverse complement strand
GCGACGAACTCACGGGTGGGCACCGATTCCTTGATCGTGCCGATGCCCTGTCCCGAGCCCCAGATCTCCTTCCAGGCCTTGGGCTTCTTCTCGTCCCGATCCGATCCGAACGTCATCTTCGACGGATCGGAGACCTCGAGGTTCTGGGGGTCGAGGCCCGCGTTGCGGATCGAACCGCTCAGGTAGTTCCCGTGGACGCCCGTGAAGAGGTTCGAGTAGACGATGTCCGAGGCGGACGAGTCGACGACCATCTGCCGGTACCCGTCGACCACGTTGGCCTCCGGCGTCGAGAGGAAGGCCGATCCGATGTAGCCGAAGTCGGCACCCATCGCCTGGGCCGCGAACACCGACCGACCGTGGGCCATCGCGCCGGACAGCGCCAGCGGCCCGTCGAACCACTCGCGGATCTCCTGGACCAGAGCGAAGGGCGACAGCGCTCCGGCATGGCCGCCGGCTCCCGCTGCGACCGCGATGAGGCCGTCGGCGCCCTTGTCGATCGCCTTGTGGGCGAAGGTGTTGTTGATGATGTCGTGGAGGACGATCCCGCCGTACGACTGCACCGCCTCGTAGACGTCCTCGCGTGCGCCCAGCGACGTGATGACGATCGGGACCTTCTTGTCGACGACGACGCCGAGGTCGTGCTCCAGGCGGTCATTCGTCCGGTGCACGATGAGGTTGGCCGCCACGGGGCCCACGGGCTGGTCCGGGTTCGCAGCGGCGAACGCAGCGTTCTCCTCGTTGATCTCGTCGAACCAGTCGGCCAGCTCCTCCGCGGGACGCGCGTTGAGCGTGGGGAAGGAGCCGACGATGCCGGACTGGCACTGCGCCTTGACGAGCTCCTTGCCGGAGGCGATGAACATGGGGGAGGCGATCACCGGGACGCTCAGGGGCCGGGTGAGGATCTCAGGAAGGGACATGCTTCTCCTTGTCTAGACGTCTGCGGTGACGGTGCTCTGTCACTGTAGCTCGTTGTCGAACGCTCGAACAGTCACAGTCGACTGTATTTCTGGTCCGGGGGAATGCTTGATGCGCAACCGCCGCGGACCTCCGGCCGAGCCCAGGGGAGTGGGCGGGCAGGAGACCGCGGCGGGAAGCGTGCGAGAGGGCGGCTGCCCCTCAGGAATCGGTGAAGTCGGGTGTCCGCTTCTCGACGAATGCGGCCATGCCCTCCGTCTGATCGTTCGTCGCGAGCGACGCGTGGAACAGGCGGCGCTCGTAGGCCAGCCCCTGCTCCAGCGTGGTCTCGAAGGCGGCGTTGACCGCTTCCTTCACCATCGCGGAGGCGATGAGCGACTTCGAGGCGATCGTCGAAGCGATCTCCCGCGCCTCATCCAGCAGGGAATCGTGCTCGACGACGCGGGCGACCAGTCCGGACCGCTCTGCCTCGGCCGCATCCATCATCCGGCCGGTGAGGCAGAGGTCCATGGACTTCGCCTTGCCGATCGCGCGGGTGAGCCGCTGCGAACCGCCCATGCCCGGGAGCACGCCCAGGTTGATCTCCGGCTGGCCGAACTTCGCCTTCTCCGAGGCGATGAGGATGTCCGCCATCATCGCCAGCTCGCAGCCGCCGCCCAGCGCGAAGCCGTTGACCGCCGCGATGATGGGCTTCGAGACGTCGGTGAGCCTCGTCCAGCCCGCGAACCAGTTCTTCCGGTAGGCGGTCGAGAAGTCCAGCGACGACATCTCCTTGATGTCCGCGCCCGCAGCGAAGGCGCGGCCCGCGCCGGTGAGGATGATCGCGCGGATCGAGTCGTCCGCGTCCGCGGCGGCCGCAGCGGCGGTGACGTCCTCGAGGACCTGCAGGTTGAGCGCATTCAGCGCATCCGGCCGGTTGAGGGTGATCGTCGCGATGCCGTCAGCGTTCTCGACGAGGATCGTCTGGTAAGAGGTGCTCATGCGAAGACCTTTCGGTTCTGCTCGGTGGTGAGGATGGACGTCACGAGAGCGGGGTCGACCTTCTCCAGCGCATCGGGCGACCACTGCGGATTGCGGTCCTTGTCGATGACCTGCGCGCGGATGCCCTCGCGCAGGTCGGGCTGGGCGCTGATCTCGCCGCCCGCCCGGAAGTCGCGCTCGAGGACGTCTGCAAGGGGCATGTCGCCCGCGGTCCGGATCATCTCGAAGGTGACGGAGACGGACAGCGGCGACTTCGTCGCGATGAGATCGCCGGCTGCGCGAGCTGCCTCGTCCTCGTGGGCACGCAGGGCGGCCACGACCTCGGCGGCGGTGTCGCCCGTGTAGCAGGCGGCGATCCACGGCTCATCCGCTGCGAGCTGGGAGGCCGGCGGCTCACCCGCGAACTGCGCGATGATCGTGTCGACGTCGCCGCCGGCGGCCAGTGCCGCGGCCAGGTCGTCGATCGACTCGCGGGGCACGAACGTGTCCGCGAGGCCGTAGCGGATGGCATCACCGGCCCCGATCGGCTGGCCGGTCAGGGCCAGGTGCATTCCCACGCCCGGCTGGGGTATGCGGGCAAGTGCGTGGGTGCCGCCCACGTCGGGGAAGAGGCCGATCCCGGTCTCCGGCATTCCGACCTTCGACGTCTCCGTCACGATGCGGTGCGATCCGTGCACGGAGATCCCCACGCCGCCACCCATCGTGATCCCGTCCATGACGGCGATGTACGGCTTGGGGTAGTGGGCGATCTCGTGGTTCATGCGGTACTCGTCGGCCCAGAAGTCGACCGCGTCGGACGTGCCCTCGACGATCGCGCGGTGGATCGCCTTGATGTCGCCGCCCGCGCACAGACCGCGGTCGCCGCGCCCCGTCACGAGGACCGCGGTGATGGCCGGGTCGTCCTTCCACTGCGCGAGCGCACCCGCCATGATCTCCACCATGTCCGCCGACAGGGCGTTGATCGCCTTGGGCTTGTTGAGCTCGATGCGGCCCAGCCCGCCCTCGACGCTGGTGAGGACTGAGGCCTCGTCGCCAGTTCCTGACATCGTCATCCCACTCCTGTGCTCCTGCGCGAGATGATCACGCGCATGATCTCGTTTGTTCCCTCGAGGATCTGGTGAACGCGCAGGTCACGCACCAGCTTCTCCACTCCGTACTCTGCCAGATAGCCGTATCCGCCGAAGACCTGCAGTGCGCGGTTGGCGACCTCGAAACCGGTGTCCGTCGCGGTCAGCTTGCCCATGGCGGACAGCAGCGGTGTGGCCGGGTCCTCAGCGTCATACGCCGAGGCCGCCCTCCACAGCAACGACCGTGCGGCTTCCAGCCGGGTCTGGAGGTCGGCGACCTCGAAGCGCAGGGCTTGGAAGCCGGTGAGGTCCTGGCCGAACGCCTGCCGCTCGTTCATGTAGGTGATGGCCTTCTCCAGAGCGGACTGCGCGCCGCCCAGGGACGAGGCCCCGATGTTGAGGCGGCCGCCGTCCAGGCCGGACATCGCGATCCTGAACCCGGTGCCCTCCTCACCGATCCGGTTGGCGGCGGGCACGCGGACGTCGTCCATGATCACCTGGCGAGTGGGCTGCGCCTTCCAGCCCATCTTCTTCTCGTTCGCCCCGAAGGAGAGGCCCTCGGTGCCCTCCTCGATGATGAAGGCGGAGATCCCGCGCGCGCCGTCCTGTCCCGTGCGGGCCATGACGAGGTAGAGGTCCGTGCTGCCGGCGCCGGAGATGAACTGCTTGACGCCGTTGAGGATGTAGTCATTGCCGTCGCGGCGGGCGGTCGTCTTGAGGGCGGCCGCATCGGATCCCGCGCCCGGCTCCGTCAGGCAGTAGCTGGAGAGCAGATCGAAGGAGGCCAGGGGGACCAGCCACTTCTGCTTCTGCTCCTCCGTCGCGAAGGTCTCGAGGCACTTCGCGACCATGTTGTGGATCGAGATGTAGCTGGCGACAGCGGGGCAGCCGGTGGAGAGCGCCTCGAACACGAGGACCGCGTCCATGCGGCCCAGTCCGGCACCGCCGTACTCCTCGTCGATGTAGATCCCGCCCATCCCCATCTCTGCGGTCTGCTTGATCGTGTCGATCGGGAAGTGGGACTCCGCGTCCCAATCCAGAGCGTGGGGGGCGAGTTCCTCGTCGGCGAAGGTCCGGCACATGGCGAACAGCTCCTGCTGCTCTTCCGTGAGTCCGAACGGAATGACCGACGCGGTGCTGCGTGACATGCGGTTCTCCGATCCCTGGGTCCAGCGGGGCGGGCGCGGACGGATCCGTCCGTCGATCCCGGCGCGCTCGATGCATCGTGTGCTCGGCGACATCGTACCCAGAATTGCTAGGACGTCCAAGTAATGCAGGTCACGGCGGTGAAGGCCATGTGCGGAGGCGGTCAGCCGGCCGGATCTGAAGTGGATTCCTCCAGGAAGGCGCGCAGCTGGGAGACACTCGCAAGCATGTCGCGGACCTGCTCGGGAGCGAGGCCGGCCTGCCGGAACACCTGGGAATTCAGCGCATCTGTCGCGCGGGCGACCAGCTCGCGCCCGGACTCGGTAATCTCGACCAGCGTGGTCCGTCCGTCCTCGGGGTGGGGGAGACGGCGAGCGAGGCCAGCGGCCTCGAGGCGATCGACGGAATTGGTCGTCGAGGTCGCGTGCACCTGGAGGCGCTTGGTGATCTTGTTCATCGGGAGACTGCCGCGGCGCGTGAAGGACAGCAGTGCCAGCACCTCATAGCGCGAGAACGTCAGGGACAGCGGACGCAGAACACGGTCGACGCGAGCGAGGAACAGCTGATGGACCCGCATGACAGAGATGACCAGCGTCATGCCCTCGGCCGCGTCGTCCCAGCCGCGCAGCATCCACTGCCGTCGGGACTCGTCGATGGGGTCCAGGCCCTCACTCACCGTCCGCTCTCCTTCGCAGTCGCCCGCGCACTGGGGCGCAGGGATTGGCCAGAGTCTATAGAAGTGGAATGATCGAACGCATGTGCGGCCGCATCAATATGGGTCTGGATCCCACGGATCTGGTGGACGAGCTGGACATCGAGCATGTCGCCTACGTCCACCGGGAGCTGTACAACGTGCCGCCGGGCGGCACTCTGCCGATCATCGTCGATCGACCGGATGCGGACGGAACGCTGACGAGGCGCCTCGAACCGGCGCGCTGGGGACTGGTGCCGGGCTGGGCGAAGGACGTCCGGATCGGTTTCCGCGCCTTCAACGCACGATCGGAGACGGTGCGGACGAAGCCTATGTTCCGCTCGTCCTTCGCACGGCAGCGAGCGGTGATACCGGTGTCCGCCTACTACGAGTGGACGGTGGGGGCCGACGGCAAGGAACCCTGGATGATGCGGTCGGCTGATCGCGACGTCCTCTTCATGGCCGGCCTCTACGAGTTCAAGCAGCTCACGGATGAGGAGCGCGCCGCCGGCGGGGACGATCCGACGATGGCCTCGGGCTGGCTGGTGAGCACAACCATCCTCACGACGGAGGCGCGCGGGCACCTGGCCGAGGTCCACGACAGGATGCCGGTCATGCTCGAGACGGCAACCATCAGCGAGTGGATCGCGCCCGATGGCGACGCCGACCACGCAGCCGGCGTCCTCGATCACGTGCTGGAAACCTTCGACCCGAATGCAGTCGAGCGCGTCCGTGTGGGTACCGCTGTCGGGAACGTGCGGAATCAGGGCGCACAGCTCGCTGAGCCCCTGGGAGAGGTGCTCGGCGGTCGCCGTTCGGAGTGAGGCGCGGATCACGCTGATTCGATTTGCCTGCGACGGCTCCGCGGGCTTAGATTATTCCTCGTTGCCTTCACCGGAAACGGGCGCACGACAGCGAGGATCGGGAGAAATCCCAGGTCACAGCGGTAAAGCGCCCCAATCACGAAGGCAGCCGGATCTGACGCCGAGCTGATCTCAGCCGGCAGCGGGAGACGAAAGATCACGGATGTGCGACTTGCGCTTCACGATCGGATCGCCTAACGTTGATCCTCGTCGCTCGGAGCGAACAGGCCACGGTCTGGGGCGCGCGGCGACGATCAGATGAACATCTGGCAGACGGGCGGCGAGCCGGTTTGCAGGCGGGAAGTCTGAGTGATAGACTTACGAGGCCCTCCGGGGCATCGTGACAGAATATGGTGAGCACTTCTCGGTGAGCGCTGCATGTGTCCTGCACTCTGTGTGTGGGGTTGTGGTGTGAGCGGTTTGTGTGTCTGTTCTTTGAGAACTCAATAGCGTGTTTGTTTATTTGATGATGCCAGCTTTTTTATTTGCTGGGATCTCAACAATTTTGTAGCTAAAGCTTTTTAGT
>DWZY01000245.1 GCA_019117325.1 Candidatus Brevibacterium intestinigallinarum | reverse complement strand
ACGCTGCAGGCGATGGAGGGAGACTGGACTCACGCTGACACGTTCCCCGTCGACGTGCCGGTCGCGCAGGCCACCGCCGGTGACTACGACGCGCTGGTCCTGCCGGGCGGGACCCTCAACTCGGACGCACTGCGGACCGACGAGCACGCCGTCGCACTCGTGAAGGCCTTCTTCGACGCGGACAAGCCGGTCGCAGCGATCTGCCACGCACCGTGGATCCTCGCCGAGGCCGGGGTCGCCCAGGGCCGCCGCCTCACCTCGTACACGTCGACGCGGGTCGACCTCGAGAATGCCGGTGCGCAGTGGGTCGACGAGGAGGTCGTCGTCGACGGGAACCTCATCACGTCCCGCAACCCCGGCGACCTCGAGGCCTTCAACGCCGCGATCCGGACGGCCCTCAGCTGAGCACGCGCGTCGTGTGATCAGGTTCGTCCACGCCCACCTCAGTCCGGCCGGAACCGGCGCCGGTATGAGGTGGGCGTGGTCGAGAAGGCCTGCGCGAAGTTCTGCCGGAGCGTGACGGGGCTGCCGAATCCGCAGGCGGCAGCGATCCGGGCGATGCTCCAGTCCGTCGTCTCCAACAGCCTGCGCGTGTCGTCGAGTCGCCGGGCCAGCAGCCAGCGGGCCGGACTCGTGCCCGTGGTCTCCCGGAAGCGCCGCGTGAAGTGGCGCGGACTCATGTGCGCGCGGGCAGCGAGGGTCGCGACGTCGATCCCCTCGTCCAGGTGCGCGAGCGCCCACTCCATCGCCTCGGCCACAGGTCCCGTACCGTCTGTCGCCGGCAGCGGTCGGTCGACGTACTGGGCCTGGTCTCCATCCCGATGGGGAGCAATGACCAGATAGCGCGCGACTGTCGCCGCGGCGTCCGCACCCAGACGCGTGCGAACCACGTGGAGGCACGCGTCCAGCGCCGAGGCCGTCCCCGCCGAGGTCAGCACGTCACCGTGGTCCCGGTAGAGCGCCGCGGGCTCGACCGGCACCTGCGGATGCGCCTCCGCCAGTGCGGGTGCGGCCGACCAGTGGGTGACCGCCGCCCGCCCGTCCAGTACGCCGGAGGCCGCGACGGGGAAGGCGCCCAGGCACAAGCCGACGATCCCGGTGCCCTGCGCGTGGGCCTCGCTCACCAGCTCGCGCAGGGTCTCCTCCACCGGTGGGATCCCCTCCGGCCACGACGGCAGGACCAGTAGATCCGCGCCCGCGACGGCCTCGGGCCCGTGGACGTCGTCCAGCAGGACCCCCTCGGCGGAGTGCACCGCCCGGCCGTCGTCGGTGAAGACGACCGTCGTCCAGTCGTCGGCCAGCCCGCGGCGGGTCACCTCCCCGAAGACCAGCAGCGGGGCCGCGAGGTGGAACAGGGTGATGCCCTCGAAGGCGTGCACGGCGATGCGCATGGCATGTCCCGATCTCATCGAAAGTGTGCGCGAAGGACACTCACGGTACCGCCCCCGGCCGCGAGAGGCTCGAGACGCACCATCCGCTCCCACCGCAGGAGGACTCCATGACCGCTCAGCAGACTGCTCCGCAGCGCGCACTCGTGCTCGTCGACGTCCAGAACGACTACTTCGACGAGTCCGGGCCGCTCGCCATCCAGTACCCGCCCCGCGAGGAGTCGCTCGCCCGGATCATCGATGCGATCGGCGCCGCGCAGCAGGCGGGCGTGCCGATCGCCGTCATCCAGCACGAGTACCCGGAGGGCGCACCGGTCTTCGCCGCAGGCTCCGAGGGCTGGCGCGTCCACCCGCAGATCGAGGCGGCGCTGCAGGGCGAGCCGCACCGCGTCACGAAGAACTTCGCGAGCGTCTTCGCGCACACGGACATGCTCGACTGGGTGCGCGAGAACGGCATCGACACGATCACCCTGACGGGCTACATGACGAACAACTGCGTCCTGGGCACGGCAGCGGACGCCGAGCCCCACGGCATCGGCATCGAGGTCCTCTCCGATGCGACCGGCGCGATCCACCTGGCGAACTCCGCCGGGGCCGTCAGCGCCCAGCAGGTGCACGAGACGCTCCTGGTGCTGCTGAACTCGAACTTCGCCGCCGTCGGCACGACCCAGGACTGGGCCAGTGCGGTCTCCGCCGGCCAGGCCCTCCCGGGATCCGATCTGGGCACCTCCGCCGTCCAGGGCCGCGACGCCGCCACACAGGCCTGACCCTCGGGCGTCACCCTGGGCCGCCGGGACACCGGCATCGGCACCGATACCGCACCGCCGGCACGCGGCTCCAGCCCGAACCTCACCGCCCTGTGATCCTCTGATCACAGGGCGGTGAGGCGCCTCCACAGCTGGACGTCGAAGGCCGCGTGGCGGGCCTGACCGTGCATGTGGCGGACTGCCGCATCCGTCTTGCGGTGCCACGCGTCGACCGCCCGCCCCGCATCGCCGGCGACCAGCGCGGCGAGGATCCGCCGGTCATCGGCCAGGATGCTGCGGCCGGCGCGCGCGTAGTCCATCCCCAGCAGCGCGATGAGCATCTGCACGCGCACCGTCGAGGACTCGAAGAGGCGGACGGTCTGCTCCAGGCCCGAGGCCCGGGCCACCTCCTGCTGGAACCGCAGGTCCGCGTCCCCCACGTTCGCGCCCGCGGCAACCGTCTCCTCGATGACGCTCAGCACCTGCCGCGCGCGCAGCAGGTGCGACCGGGGGCGCCCGGCGGCCGCGCGCAGCAGCACATCACCCAGCAGCATGCGCGCCGCGTAGAGCTCGATGACGTCATCGGCGGACGCCAGCGGGATGCGCACCTCGCCGCCGGTGCCGTCCAGCAGCTCATCGTCGACCATCCGCCGCAGCACGTCCGAGGCGACCGACCGGGGCACCTCCAGCAGGCGAGCGCACTCCGCGATGGTGAGCCGGTCACCGGGCCGCAGGTCGGAGACCATGATCGCGCCCCGCAGGCGAACGGCCAGCTGCTCTGTCACGGACACTCCCGCTCGCGGCAGCCAGGCGGTCGCGGGGGCGGCAGGCGCTCCCGGAGCCTCCACCCCGTCGACGTCGGCACCCATGTGCGCCGGGTCGTCCCGGTCGCCGCGCCCCGCGTGACGATCCGGTTCGACCGCGCCAGCAATCCACGCGACCGATTCCTCCCGTGAGCTGTCGGCCAGAGCGGCGAGGAGCTCCACCGGGATCTCGACCGCCCGTGCCAGCCGCGATGGAAGGTCCGGCGGGACGACGGCACCTCGAACGTGCAGCGCAGCGAGGAGCGCCGCACGTCTGCGCAGGTGCGCCCGCTCTGACGGGGCGGGGACATCTGCGCCGACAGCAGTGAACTCAGCGCGGCAGTCGCTCCCCCGGACCTCCAGTCGCGTGAGCCGCAGCCGCGCACCCGCTGTGCCTGTGTCGGCCTCGCCCGGAGCAGGCTCCTGGCGCGCAGGTCCGGCTGATGCCGCCTCGCTCCGTGCGACCTCGCCACTGTCGGCCCCCTCTGGACCGGCCTCGCCGCCTACGACCCCCTCGCCGTGCGCCAGCCGCCGGATCGCACGGGAGACGACCGTCTGGCTGAAGCCGCTGCGTTCGGCGAGCGCCCGCGTCGAGCAGGCGCTGCCGTCCACATCCGCGCCAGCGCGTGCCAGCAGCTCGGCCACCGCTCGATCCGCCGTCTCTTGGATCCGCGGTCGGCCGGGTCTCCCGGCACGATCCCGCCGCGCTGCCGTGCCGACCATGCCACCGCCTCCTCGCCGCGCCGCCTCTTCTGACTCATCCACCATTCTGACTCATACGGCTCTTCCAGCACCAGATCCGGCGGTCACACACTGGAGGCAGACGGCGGGACCCTGCACGAGCCAC
>DWZY01000244.1 GCA_019117325.1 Candidatus Brevibacterium intestinigallinarum | reverse complement strand
ACGGAGAAGTCCGGGAGGCTCAGCCACTGCTGGTCCAGCGTGGGCACGGACAGGCCCCAGCCGTGCTCGTTCGCGACCTCGCCGTCGTCGCCGGTCTTGGGGCCGATGTGGAAGATCGCCTCGAGGGCGAGCGCCAGGACCGTCGCGCCGATGATCGACAGGAGGATCGCCCCGCGCACGCCGGAGGCCCACATGACGAAGAGGGCGAAGAGCGCGACGAGGAAGATGATGAGGGGCCAGCCGCTGATGTAGCCGCCCATGCCCAGCTGGAAGCCGGGGCCGCCCTCGTAGGAGATGAAGCCCGCGTTGATCATGCCGATCATCGCGATGAAGAGGCCGATGCCCACGCTGATCGCGGTCTTGAGCTGTCCCGGCACCGCGTTGAAGATCGCGGTGCGGAAGCCCGTGAGGACCAGGATGAGGAGGATGATCCCTTCGATGACGACGAGGCCCATCGCGTCCGCCCACGTCATGCCCGGCAGGGCGACGATGCCGTAGGTCAGCAGCGCGGACAGGCCCAGGCTGGACGACACCGCCATGGGGAAGTTGCCCACGATCCCCATGAGGATCGTCAGCAGTCCCGAGACCAGGGAGGTCGCCGCGGCGATCGCAGCGAGGTTGGGGACGTCGCCGCCGCCCAGGAACTGGCCCGCGGAGTCCGCGACCGTCCCCAGGATGAGCGGGTTGAGGATGACGATGTACGCCATCGAGAAGAACGTGGCGACACCGCCGCGCACCTCCCGCCCCACGGTCGAGTTCCGGGTGGAGATCTCGAAGAGTCGCTCGAGGAGACCCCGGTCGGAGGGGCTCGCGGATGTGGGGGCGCTGGGCGCGGGCTGTGAACTCACCGGACCATGGTAGCCCCGGCCTCGGCGGTGCGCACCAGCAGCTCTGCGGGCCGCCAGTACTCCCCCAGCGTCTCCTGGAACTCCCGCATCCGGGCGACGACATGGTCGAGCCCCTGCTGGTCCGCCCAGAAGAGCGGGCCGCCGCGGAAGGCCGGGAAGTTGTAGCCGGCGACCCACACGACATCGACGTCCGAGGCCCGCTGGGCGATGCCGTCCTCCAGCAGCTTCGCGGCCTCGTTCACCAGGGCCAGGACGCAGCGCTCGACGATCTCCTCATCCGTCACCGTCCTGCGGGTCACACCGCTGGCCGCGGCGCACTCCTCGATGATCGCCTCGACCACGGGGTCGTTGTAGCGGGTGCGGTCGCCCTCGACGTAGCGGTAGAAGCCCGCGCCGGTCTTCTGCCCGTAGCGGCCGGCCTCGTAGAGCTTCGTGGGGATGTCCGACTGGGAGGCCAGCAGGACAGGGTCCGCGGTGACGCGGAAGGTCCGGCGCCCGGCCTCGCTCACGTCGATCCCGGCGAGGTCCGACATAGCGAACGGCCCCATCGCGAAGCCGAATGCCTCGAGCGCATCATCGACCTGCCGCGGGCTGGCGCCGCTCTCCAGCAGCTGCTCCGCCTCCCGGCGGTAGGGCGAGAGCATCCGGTTGCCGATGAAGCCCTCCCCCACCTGCGACAGCGCCGGCTGCTTGCCGATCCGGCCGGCCAGTGCCATCGCCGTCGCCAGCACGTCATCGGCGGTCTTGGCGCCCTGCACCACCTCGAGGAGGCGCATGACGTTGGCGGGGCTGAAGAAGTGCAGTCCGATGACGTCCTGCGGGCGGGCGGTCGCGTCCGCGATGAGGTTGACGTCCAGGCGCGAGGTGTTCGTCGCGAGGATCGCCCCGTCCTTCGCGACCACGTCCAGCTGGCCGAACACGGTGCGCTTGACGTCGAGGTCCTCGAAGACGGCCTCGATGATGATGTCCGCGTCCGCGACGTCCTCCTGGCGCGTCGTGGGAGTGATGCGCGCGATGCGGGCCTCGGCCTCGGCGGTGTCGATCCGCCCCTTGCGCGCCTGCGACTCGTAGGTGGCGCGGATCCGGCCGCGGGCGCGGTCGATGGCCTCGTCCGTCGTGTCGACGAGCGTCGTGGGGATCCCGGCGTCGGCCAGCGACATCGCGATGCCCGCACCCATCGTGCCCGAGCCGATGACGGCCGCCGTCCCGATCGCGCGGGTCGCGGTGTCCCGCGGCAGGGCCTCGACGCGGGCGGCGGTGCGCTCGGCGAAGAAGAGGTAGCGCAGGGCCTTCGACTCCGGTCCTTCGACCAGCTCCGTGAAGAGGGCGCGCTCGTGGTCGAGGCCCTCCTCCAGCGGCAGGCGGGTCGCGGCCTCGACCGCGTCGATCGCGGCCAGCAGCGCGCGGGCGTTGCGGCGGTTGCGGCGGGCCTTCGTGCGGGCCGCCTCGAAATCGATGGCGGACGCGTCCGGCACCGGCTGGTCGTCGAGTGCCTGCACGGCCTCGCCCGAGGCCGCCCGCACCCGCACAGCCTCGATTCCGGCTGCGACGGGGTCGCCCGTGAAGACGGATTCAACGATTCCCAGGTCCGCGGCCTGCGCGGCGGTGAGGCGAGCTCCGGCCAGGATGACGTCGAGGGCGCGCTGGGCGCCCACGAGTCGGGGCAGGCGCTGGGTGCCGCCGCCTCCGGGGATGAGGCCCAGGGTGGTCTCCGTCAGGCCGATCTCCGTGCCCTCCTGCGCGATGCGGATGTGCGCGCCCAGGGCCAGCTCCAGGCCCCCGCCCAGCGCGAAGCCGTGGAGTGCCGCGACGACGGGGACGGGCAGGCGGACCAGGCGGGCGAGCACATCGCGCAGGCGCGGCTCCGCGTGAGCGGCCGGGGTGTTGAACTGGCGGACGTCCGCGCCGCCGCTGAAGCCGCGGCCCGCGCCGGTCAGCACGACGCCGACGAGGCCGTCCGCGGCCTCGATCTCGTCGAGCGCGCCGGCCAGGCCGGCCCGCACCCGGTCGGAGAGACCGTTGACTGGCGGGTTCGCCAGGGTCACAACGGCGATCCCGTCCTCGATCCCGAACTGGACTGCGGGCGCCTGTGCCGCGGTGCCGTCTGCCGAATCGGCCTGTGCCGGGGTGGTCTGTGTCGACGGGGTCTGTGCCGATGCGGACGGGTCTGCGCTCATGCGGGGTCCTCTCCTGCGCTCCACGGGTGCGAGTGCGGGGCTCGACGGATGCGCCACGGATGTGGCTGGTCGTCGTGTCGCCGCTCACACTCCATCCTGGCAGGACTGCAGGTGCCCGCGGTGGGGTGTCCGCCTGGCGGGAGGTCCGAGGAGCAGCCACGGGGACCCGCAGCCCCGGCCGCAGTGCGAGTCAGGCCCGGCCGCGGCGCCGCTCAGTCGTCATCATCATCGTCATCGTCATCGTCGTCATCGTCGTCATCGCACTCCCACTCGCCGTC
>DWZY01000243.1 GCA_019117325.1 Candidatus Brevibacterium intestinigallinarum | reverse complement strand
CCGTTCCACGCGAGCAAGATCGACCCGCTCGTCATCGCGATGGCCACGTGGAAGCACGGGGTCATCCCGCACTTCCTCGCGAAGTCGTCGCTCTTCACCGGCTTCCTGGGCCACGCGCTCGTGCGCATGGGCCAGATCCCGGTGCTCCGGGCCTCCGTGAAGGCGGGCGATTCGCTCGTCCACGCGAAGAGCGCCCTCGCGGCGGGACAGACCGTCATCATCTACCCGCAGGGCACCCTCACGAAGGACCCCGAGCTGTGGCCGCAGCCCGCCAAGACGGGAGTCGCGCGCCTGGCCGTCGAGACGGGCATCCCGGTCATCCCCGTGGGCCACTGGGGCCTCGACGCGGTCATGCCGGTGCACAGCAGCCGGATCACACCGCGCCCGTTCGGCACCGTCCGCGTCCGCTTCGGCGAGCCGATCGCGCCACCGGCGCCGGACGCGCACGGGACCGCCTCCGCGCAGCTGGCCCGCCGCTTCTCCGACCGTGTCACGGCGGGCATCGCGGCCGAGGTCGCGCAGCTGCGCGGCGTCACGCTGCCGGACCGCTTCGCAGCCGACCTCGCGGCGTGGGACGAGACCCCGCCGCGCACCGCGCACGGCGCAGCACACGACACGGGCGAGGACGCGGCCCACGACGCGAGACAGGATGAGGAGACGCGATGAGGACCGCAGTGCTGGGAGCCGGGTCGTGGGGGACGACGTTCGCCAAGGTCGTCGGCGATGCGGGACACCCCGTCACGATCGTCGCCCGCCGCGAGGAGGTCGCCCGCGAGATCCGCGAGCAGGGCACGAACTCGGCCTACCTGGGCGACATCGCCGTGGGCCACAACGTGACCGCGACGACGAACGCCGCAGAGGCGCTCGAGGGCGCCGGTGCCGTCATCCTCGCCGTGCCCGCGCAGTCGCTGCGGGAGAACCTGGGCGCCGTCGTGGAGCACCTGCCCGCGGATGCGATCCTCGTGAGCCTCATGAAGGGCATCGAGCGCAGCACGGGCAAGCGGATGAGCGAGGTGATCGCAGAGGTCACGGGCCACGACCCGGCGCGCATCGCCGTCGTCTCCGGACCCAACCTCGCGAAGGAGATCGCCCAGGAGCAGCCCACGGCCACGGTCGTCGCGGCGCCGGACGCCGCGACGGCGGAGGCCGTGGGCGAGCTGTCCGCGACCTCGTACTTCCGCCCCTACACGAACACGGACGTCGTGGGCGTCGAACTGGGCGGTGCCGTCAAGAACGTCATCGCGCTGGCGGTGGGCATGTGCGACGGGCAGGGCCTGGGCGACAACTCGAAGGCATCGATCATCACGCGCGGCCTGGCGGAGACGACCCGCCTGGCGCTCGCGATGGGCGCGCAGTCGCACACCCTGGCGGGTCTGGCGGGACTGGGCGACCTCGTCGCCACGTGCGCCTCGCCGCTGTCGCGCAACCGCACCTTCGGCCGCCTCCTGGGCACCGGCCTCACGGTCGATGAGGCGGTCGAGGAGACGCGCCAGGTCGCCGAGGGTGTCAAGTCCGCCAGCGCCGTCCTGGCCCTGGGCCAGGCCCATGACGTCGAGCTGCCGATCACCCAGGCCGTCGCCGCCGTCATCGCGGGCCGCCTGCGGGTTGACGAACTGGGTGCGCTCCTGTTGGCTCGAAAGCGCAAGCACGAGGGTCCGGCCACCTGAGGCGGCCGGCTCCGCGATCTACGAGAGGACCCAGTGTGAACACCCCCTTCCACAAGCTCAACGATGTGCCCCGGTTCGACCTCACCAGCACGGACATCGCGGACGGCCAGGAGCTGTCCGCCGCGCAGACCTCGGGCCGCATGGGCGTGCCGGGCGGCGAGGACGTCTCCCCGCAGCTGTCCTGGTCCGGCTTCCCGGAGGGGACGAAGGCGTTCGCGGTCACCTGCTACGACCCGGATGCTCCCACCGGCTCCGGCTTCTGGCACTGGACGGTCACCAACCTGCCGGCCGATGTGACGGAGCTGCCCGCCGGTGCCGGCACCCCGGATCGCGGGCTGCTGCCCGAGGCTGCGGTCACCGTCCGCAACGACGCCGGCGCCCCGGAGTTCGTGGGGGCCGCGCCGCCGGCCGGTCACGGCCCGCACCGCTACTTCTTCATCGTCCACGCCCTCGACGCCCCGCTCGAGGTCGACGAGACGGCGACGCCCGCATTCGTGGGCTTCAACCTGTTCTTCCACTCGATCGGGCGCGCCTGGATCGAGACCACCTACGAAGCGAAGTGACACTCAGCGCATGAACCCAGCCGATCCCCGTCCCGTCGTCGCCGTCCTCTTCGGGGGGCGCTCCTCGGAGCACTCCGTCAGCTGCGTGACCGCGGCGGGCGTCCTGGGCGCACTCGACGAGCAGCGCTACCGCGTCCTGCCCATCGGCATGACGCGCGAGGGCGTCTGCCGGATCGTCGAGGAGGCCCGGGACTTCCGCTTCGATCCGGAGGCGATGCCCGAGGTCGTCGACGACGGGACGGAGATCGTCTTCCCGCTGGACACGCGCCGCGCGCCGCTGCGCGTCGTCCAGCAGGACGGGTCGGTCGAGGACATCGCGGTGGTCGACGTCTTCTTCCCCGTGCTGCACGGCCCCTACGGCGAGGACGGAACCGTCCAGGGCCTCTTCGAGCTCATGGACGTTCCCTACGTGGGCAGCGGCGTGCTGGGCTCGGCCGCCGGCATGGACAAGCGGTACATGAAGGCGGTGCTGCGCGATGCGGGGATCCCCACGAGCCCGTGGGAGCCCGTGACGGTCCGCCAGTACCGCACGGACGCCGAGGCCGTGCGCGCCCGTCTGCGCGAGCTGGGCACCGTGCTCTTCGTCAAGCCCGCGAATGCGGGCTCCTCGATGGGTGTGTCCAAGGTGTCGGACTCCGCAGATCAGGCGGCCCTCGACGCCGCGCTGACCGAGGCGTTCACCCACGACTCCGCTGCGATCGTCGAGCCCATGGTGACGGGTCGCGAGATCGAGTGCGGGGTGCTGGGCACCCGATTCCACGAGGGTCCCCGCGCCAGCGTCCCCGGCGAGATCGAGGTGACGGGCGCGGACTTCTACGACTTCGACACGAAGTACCTGAACGCGGATGCCGTTCGGATCACGTGCCCCGCGCACATCTCGCCGGAGGCGACCGCGCAGGTGCAGGACCTGGCCCGTCGCGTGTTCGACGCATTCGACTGCAGCGGCCTGGCCCGCGTGGACGCGTTCGTGACCCCGGACGACCGGGTGCTCATCAATGAGATCAACACGATGCCGGGCTTCACGCCCAGCTCGATGTTCCCCGTCGTGTGGGACCGCTCGGGAGTGCGCTACGACGAGCTGGTCGACACGCTCGTCGACATCGCGCTGCGCGACCACCGCGCAGCCGGCTGAGGCGCATCAGCCCGCCGGGACCTCGCCCTCGACCTCTTCGGCGTCCTGGACGTCCACGCACTGCGCGGTCTGCTCGATCCCGCCCACCGCAGAGGAGACCGAGCTGAGCGCTGTCGCTCCGGACACGACCGCCGGGGTGACGAGGACCTCGACGGCGGGGGAGCGCCCGTACGTGACGAACTGCCACGTGTCCTCGTCCGCGCGCACCTGGACCCAGTCGACGTCGTCGACGGACACGCAGGGGTCCGTCGTGGGCGCCGGCTCCGGCACACCGCAGCGGACGATGACGCTCGCGGGCTCACCCCACGCGGTCGTTCCCTGCGACGTGGTGGTGCGCTGCTCCAGATCGCCGATCTGATCCGGCATGAGCAGGATCGGCAGCGCGCAGTCGGGGTTCGCCGCATCCTCGGCGGCATCGACGACGAGGGCGCTGGAGCAGCCCGTCAGGACGAGCGTGCCCGCCGCGAGGACGGCTGCGAGCGGGCGGAGGGAGGAGCGGTCGCGCATGCCCACCAGACTACCGGCCGCCACCGGCGGGCATACTGGTGGGATGACCGCTGACCCCACCTTCGCCGACCTGGGCGAGGACGCACTCGTCGCCCGGATCCTCGGCCGGATCCCCGCCGCCCCCGCGGTCATCGTGGGCCCCGGTGACGACGCGGCGGTGACCGAGTCGCCCGGCCGTCTTGTGAGCTCCGCGGACATGCTGGTCGAGGGCGAGGACTTCCTCCCCAGCTGGCTGGACCCGCACCGCCTGGGCATCAAGGCGGCGGCCCAGAACCTCGCGGACGTGCGTGCGATGGGGGCGACGCCCACCGGGCTGCTCCTGTCACTGGCGGCCCCCGGGACCACCCCCGCCTCCTTCGTCGACGGGCTGGTCGACGGCCTCGTCGAGGAGGCCGGGCGCGCCGGGGCGGTCCTGCTGGGCGGTGACCTGTCCGACGCCGGCCAGATCGTCATCGCCGTCACCGCGCTGGGCGCCCTGCCCGTCGATCAGCCTCCCCTCACGCGCACCGCCGCGCGCCCGGGCCACGACGTGTGGCTGGGCGGGCGCACGGGGTGGGCCGCGGCCGGCCTGGATCTGCTGTTCGCCGACAGCGCCGAGGCCGCCAGGGCACGGGACGCCGATGGTCCAGCCGCGGACTCGCCCGTGTCCTTCGCGATCGAGATGCAGCGCGCCCCGCGTCCCGCCTACGCGGCGGTCGATGCCCTGCAGAACGCACTCGCCGCACATGCCGACGCGGTTCACTCCGGGGCGGCACACGCCGACCCGGCAGCCGGGACGCAGGCACCGGCCGCACTCATCGACCTGTCCGACGGACTGCGCTCCGATGCCGGTCGCCTGGCCCGGGCCTCGGGCGCGGTCATCGACCTGGACGGCGCCGCCCTCGATTCACTGGCCGAGGACCTCCTGCCCGTCGCGCAGCACGTGCTCGCCCTCGAGGGCGACGCGGCAGCGGCCGACTCCCCGGATGCGGTCCGCACCCGCGCCCGCTCGTGGGTGCTGCACGGAGGCGAGGACCACGGGTTCCTCGCGACCGTGCCGGAGGGGGTGAATCCGCTAGGGTGGAGGCGTGTCGGGCGCGTGCGACCGGCCGTCGACGCCCCGTCCGCACCGGTCCCGGACGCGCGGAGCACCGCCGGCCGATCCGTGCTGATCGACGGCGTGCCCGCAGAGGAATCCGGGTTCGCCGCCGTCGACCCGGACGGCGGATACAGGCATTTCAGCAGCACGGGGGAGTGAGTGGGCAAGCGCAGCGGTTCAGGGCCTGATCCCAGCACCGATGCCCGCATCAGCGGCCACCTGGCGGCGCGGTGGGCCAAGCGCACCGTCGACCGCCTGCGCCGCGAGCGCACCGGCATCAACGCGATCAACGTCTTCCCCGTCCCGGACGGCGACACCGGCACCAACCTCTACCTGACCGTCCGCTCGGCGTACCGCGCGGTCGAATCCCTCGACGGGGCCGTGACCCTGCCGCAGGTCGTCGAGGCGATGGCGACGGGCGCGCAGCGCGGGGCGCGCGGGAACTCCGGACTCATCCTCTCCGTCGCCCTGCGCGGGGTCGCGGACGCACTCGTGGGCGTCGAGGTCCCCGACGCGCGGGCGTTCGCCGCGGCACTGGCACTCGCGGCCGCCCGGGCCCGCGACGCACTGGCCGACCCCGTCGACGGGACGATGGTGACCGTGCTTGACGCGATGGCGGAGGAAGCGCGCGAGCGTGCCGAGGCCGGCGACGATCTGGTCCTGCTCGTCCGGGCGGTGCGGGAGCGGTCCCGGTCCGCCCTGCGCGAGACCACGGGACAGCTGCCCGTCCTGCGCGAGAACAGCGTCGTCGACGCGGGCTCCTCCGGCATCGTCGAGCTCTTCGACCTCCTCTACCTCACGGTCGCCGGCGAGGACCCCGCAGCGGCGGACGACGCCGAAGACGCTGAGGGGACCGATGACGGGGAGTCCCTGCTCGGCGCTGTTCGGGGTGCCGACACGCACGATCTGGGCGGACACGGCGGCACGATCGGACTCGAGCTCGTCGCGCACCTGGGCACGACCCGCGACCGCGGCCGGCTCCTCAAGCGCGCACTGGCCCGGGCGGGCGGCACGAGCATCGTCGTCGACTGGCCCCAGGTCCACGTCCACACGGCCGAGGGCGGCGGCGTCGACGACGCTCGGCGACTGCTCGAGGTCATGGACGCCCACCGGGTCGTCGACCTGCGCGTCGAGGACCTCGCCTCCTCCCGGCCCGTGGATGATCCCGTCACCCTCATCGCGCTGGCCGACGGCCCCGGCCTCCTCCTGTCCCTGGCCCTGTCCGACGGGTTCGCCGTCCGCTCCGACCGGGAGGACCTCGTCGAAGCCGTCTCGTTCGCCGCGGACCTCGCAGAGGCGGCCGTCTTCGTCCTCCCGGACTCCGCGACCGCCGCCGAGGCCCTGACCGGCCGGGTGCAGGCGAAGGTCCTGCGGACGCGGGACGCAGCCTCGGTCGCGGCGGCCGCCGCCGTCTTCGACCCGGCGGGGCAGGCGGACGACCTGCTCGAGGACATGATCGCGGCGGCCGCGGGCACCCGGGTGGGCGCCGTCCTCTGCGCGGCGGAGGACCACGGGCAGGGCCCGCTCCTCTACTCCGCCGGTGACGCGCTCACGGTCGTCGACGGGCGCATCCGGGCGGTGAGCGCGGACCCGGAGGCCGCGGCGCAGGACCTCGTCAGTCGCCTGCTGGGTGCCGGCGGCGACCTCGTGACCCTGCTCGTGGGCCGCGACATGTCTGACGATGCGGTCGCGCGCCTGCGCATCCGGATCGAATCGGAGCATGCAGATGCGGAGACCGTCGTCATCCGGGGCGATCAGTCCAGCTCGTGGCTGGTGGTCGGCGTTGAGTGACGCGGCGATGGAGCAGGCGGCTGAGTCCCCGGACGGCGAGGAGGCCGCCCGCGCGACGGTCTTCACCCGTGCGGCCGGGCGCAGCGCGAAGGCGCTCACGACGGCTGGCATCCGCGACCTCGACGGACTGCTGAGGCACCTGCCGCACCGGTGGATCGATCCCGGCACCTTCACGAACATCGGCGGACTGGCCCGGCTGCCGGAGGGCGAGGACGTCGTCCTCCACGTGACGGTCGTCGACATCAGCTCGCGCCGCATGCAGAACCGCAAGGGGCAGCTCACAACCGTCACCGTCACGGACAACGACGGCGGAGTGACGGACGCGGTCTTCTTCAATCAGCAGTGGCTCGTGAAGTCCTTCGAGCCGGGCAGCCGGTTGCTCATGACTGCGCGGATCCAGCACTACCGCGGCCGGCTGCAGCTGGGCAGCCCCACCGTCCTGACCGCGGACGGGGAGGTCGCGAAGGGCACCGAGGCCGATCAGGCCTTCGCCCCCACGGCACCGGTTCCCGTCTATCGGTCCGTCAAGGGCGTCAAGACCGCGGCCTTCCGCCGCATCATCCGGACCGCACTGGACCAGGCGCCCGCGTCCGCGTTCGATGACCCGATCCCCGCGTTCCTGCGCGAGAAGCGCGGGATCCAGGACCTCCGCACCGCGCTGTGGGGCATGCACCGCCCGCAGACGATGGACGAGGCGAAGGATGCATCGACGCGCTGGCGGTACGAGGAGGCCCTCGCCCTGCAGACGGTGCTCCATCAGCGCCGCCTCGAGCACGCGGCACAGCACGCGGCCGCCCTGCCCGGCCGCCCGGACGGGACGCTCGCGGCCTTCGACGCGGCGCTGCCGTTCCGACTCACCCTGTCGCAGGAGCACGCGGGCATCGAGATCTCCGGCGAGCTCTCGGAGGACGTCCCCATGAACCGCCTGCTCCAGGGCGATGTGGGCTCCGGCAAGACGCTCGTCGCGCTGCGGGCGATGCTTCAGGCGGTCGACTCCGGCGCACAGGCCGCGCTCCTGGCCCCCACGGAGGTCCTCGCCGCACAGCACTTCCGCTCCTTCGCCCAGGGCCTGGGCGACTTCGCAGCGGAGTCCGCCCTGCTGCGGCAGGAGAACGGCGTCGTCATCGCGCTGCTGACCGGGTCGCTGTCGACCCAGGAGCGGCGGCGCCTCCTGCTCGACCTGTCGATCGGCGACGTCGACATCGTCGTGGGCACCCACGCGCTCCTGTCGGACACGACGATCTTCCACAATCTGGGCATGGTCGTCGTCGACGAGCAGCACCGGTTCGGTGTCGAGCAGCGGGAGGCGCTGCGGCAGAAGGCCGGCGGACGCACCCCGCACACGCTCGTCATGACCGCGACGCCCATTCCGCGGACCGCGGCGATGACCGTCTTCGGTGACCTCGACGTCTCGACGCTCACCCACCTGCCCACCGGGCAGAAGCAGATCACGACCCACCTCGTGGCGCTCGCGGAGCACCCGCACTGGGTGGGGCGCGTCCTCGAGGTCGTGGGGGAGCACGCGGCGCGCGGCGAGCAGTCGTTCGTCGTCCTGCCCCGGATCGAGACGGCGGAGCCCGACCCGGACACAGGCCGGGCCCAGCCGGGCGTCGAGGACGTCGCGCAGACCCTCCGTGAGACCCCGGCGCTCGCGGAAGCGCGCATCGAGGTCCTGCACGGGCAGATGCCGGCGCAGGAGAAGGACGACACGATGCGGTCGTTCGCGGCCGGAGAGATCGACGTCCTCGTCTCCACGACCGTCATCGAGGTGGGCATCGACGTCCCCAACGCCCGCGTCATGGTCATCCTCGACGCGGACCGGTTCGGCGTCGCCCAGCTCCACCAGCTGCGCGGGCGCGTGGGCCGGGCCGGCGATGAGTCGCTCTGCTTCCTCCTCACACACGCCCACCCGGAGTCGGAGGCAATGGAGCGCCTGCGCACCGTCGCCGGCACCCTGGACGGATTCGCGCTCGCGGAGTTCGACATCCGCGCGCGGCGCGAGGGCGACGTGCTGGGCCGGGCGCAGTGGGGCGGCCGCT
>DWZY01000242.1 GCA_019117325.1 Candidatus Brevibacterium intestinigallinarum | reverse complement strand
CGACCGGGGCCGGGCACGTGGCCCACGGGTGGAACGCGAAGGGGTAGACGACGGTGCGGTTGAAGTCGAGGGTGACGGTGCCGTCGGCGGACGGCAGGCCCGCGTTGAGGGTGCGCCACGACGGGGTCGTGTCCCCGTTCGTCCGGTCGTGGAAGTCGAGGATGAGGCCCGTCTCCGGGCTGCCGGCGGCGGTGAGGGTGTGGGTGACACCGCCCAGGGCGAACGTGACCGTGCCGACGGTCGTCCGGTCCTTCTCCAGTCCGGGCAGCGCGGTCGCGATGCGGCGGACGCGCGGCTGCGGGTAGGGCTCGAAGCGGCCGGCCACCACCGCTGCCTCGGTGACGGGGAAGGCCGGGATGTCGACGAAGTTCGCGAGCAGCGCGGACTTCGAGTCGTGCACGCGGATGCCGATCCGGCCGTCGCGGTCGATGGCCTCGTAGGCGGTGTGCTCGGAGACGAGCCACAGGAGCGAGCTCTCACGCGTGAGGCGGACCCACGTCGCGCCGTCCGGTGCGGTGCCGACCTGCACCGCCTGCTGGGGTGCGGTCGTGTCGTGCCGGGTGGCCGTGTCGTGCTGCGCGGTCGTGTCCTGCTGCGCTGCCGCTTCCAGTGCGGCTCGGGTGGGCCCGACGCTGTGGCCGGCACCGATGCGGAAGGTGATCGTGTCGCCGTCCAGATCGAAGCGGCCCGGCGCGTCCTCCCACGTGTTCTCGCCCGGCTGCAGCCAGTGCAGCCCGGTGATGCTCAGCATGCCGAAGGGTGTGGCGAGTGCGGCCAGGCGCTCATCGTGCCACGCCTGCCATTCGGAGGTGAACTGTTCCACAGAAGCCTCGGATCGTCAGGTTGTGGGTGTGCGGTGCAGGAGTTAGGCCCGCGCCGCTCGTACTGCCGGTGTCACCGGCCCGGTCGCCATCCTAGGACACCTCGGTGCGAGAACGCCGGGTGCGCGGTGCGCTCCACATGTACGCCAGACCCAGTGCCACCAGCAGTGCCGCCGAGGCCGCCGGGCCCCACAGCCCCACCGCCAGTCCCGCTCCGTCCAGGACGGCGCCGCTGAGCGCGGAGGCCGCCGACTGCCCCACGACCACGCCCGTGCTCATCATCGCCATGACGGTCGTGAGCCGGCCGGCGGGCGCGTGCTGGGAGGCGATCGCGAAGAGGGTCACGAGGCTGGGGCCCACGCCGGAGCCCATGATGAGCAGAGCGATGACGAAGAACGTGAGGGTCTGGCCCTGCGGGTAGAGGAGGCAGCCGGCCAGCATGAGGAGCGAGAAGACGAGCCAGCGGGCGCGCAGGCTGAAGGCCTCCGGCAGGGCGACGACGGACAGCGCGCACACGGCGGATCCCACGCCCATGACGCCGTAGAGGATGCCGGTCGCGTCCGCCTGGCCGAGCGTCTCCATGTAGGCGGTGAGGCTCGTGAGCGTCGAGCCGAAGAACAGGCCGATCGCGACCATGCCGCCCACCGGCAGGAGCACGACGGGGCGGAAGAGGAGCGAGGCGGGAGCGGGGCCGGTGGGGGCTTCGGCGGCCTCCGCTGCGGGGGCCTCGGCAGTGGCGGCTTCGGCCGCCCCGGAGGTGGTGAGGTCCGGGGTCGCGGAGGTGTCCGTGCCGGCGGAGGCGGGTGCGGCCTCGGCGGTGGGTGTCCCGCGACGGGTCCGCGGGCGCGGGTCGGTGCGGCCCTGCGCGTACTGGGCGGAGCCGTGCAGCGCGAAGGCGGTGATGCCCACGGCCGTGAGGATCGCGGCGCCCACGACGGGCGAGACGGTGCCCCACGCGACCGCGGCAACGCCCACGATGACGGGGCCGAAGACGAACATGAGTTCGTCCGTCATGGATTCGTAGGACAGGACGGCGGAGGTGGAGCGGCTGCGGGAGGTGGTCGGGACCTCGGCGTCGATGGCGAGCAGCCAGCGGGACCGGACCATCGAGGACGCCTGCGGGGCGGTGAGGCCGATGAGCAGGCCGGTCGTGAGGATGACGGAGGTGGTCGCGTCCGCCAGCAGCGCCCAGGCCAGGCCCAGGAGGGCGGCCGTGTTCGCGACGCCCAGGATGAGGAGGACGGTGCGCTGGCCCCAGCGGTCGGCTGCGGCGCCCAGCAGTGGGCCGGACACCGCGGTGCCCACGCCCACGAGCGCGGCCGTGGCGCCCGCCTCCGAGTACGAGCCCCGCAGCGCGGACACCGCCGTCATGACAGCGACGACGGACATCGCGAAGGGCAGCTTCGCGATGACGGCGATGGGGATGTACCCCCACCCCAGGAGGCGGATGAGAGAGGCGAACACGTGAGTCAACGATAGCCGCAGCGGGTGGGAGGCGGGGTCCTGTGTGGTGGGAGGCGGAGCGCCTAGTGTGGGGAGCATGACGAACTCAGGCCCTCAGGGTGATGTGACTGATGGTGGGACGACCTCGGCGGTGCATGCGGCGCTGGCGGCGGACCTGTCCGCGCTCGTGATGGAGTCGCCGTCCTCGTACCACGCGGCGTACGCGGTGCGGGAGCGGCTGATCGACGCGGGCTTCGCGGAGCTCGACGAGGACGAGAGCTGGGCGCTGTCGCCCGGCGGCCGCTATGTCATCGTGCGCGACGGCGCAGTCCTCGCGTTCGCGATCCCGGACAGCGCGGGGGGCGCGGCGGGTGCGGCGGAGGGTTCCGCGGCGCAGGACGCCGGGGCGCAGGGAACCGGGGCGGCCTCGAGTGATGCCGCGCTGCCGTTCCACGTCGTCGGTGCGCACACGGATTCGCCGGGCTTCAAGCTCAAGCCGCAGCCGGACTTCGTGGCCGCGGGTGCCGTCCAGGCGGGCGTGGAGATCTATGGCGGCCCGCTGCTCAACTCGTGGCTGGACCGTGAGCTGTGCTTCGCCGGTCGCCTCGTGCTGACGGACGGCACCGCGGTGCTGGCACAGACCGGGCCCATCGCCCGCATCCCGCAGCTGGCGATCCACCTGGATCGGAAGGCGAACGAGGGGCTGACCCTGGACCGGCAGCGCCACACGCAGCCGGTCATCGGGCTCGCGGACCTGGTGGGGACCGGTGCGGCGGGCGGAGCTGGCGCCAGCGCGGCGAGCGGAGCGGACGGGACAGGCGGTGCGGCGAGCGCGGCTGCCGGGACCGGCGACGCCGACAACGCGGCGGGGTCGCTGGTGCTGGGACTGCTGGCGGCCTCGGCGGGGGTGGATGTCGCAGACATCGCGGGCTACGACGTCCTCACGTTCCCCGTGCAGGAGCCGGCGGTGTTCGGCGCGCACAGCGAGTTCCTGGCGTCACCGCGGCTGGACAACCTCGCGTCTGTCTGGGCGGGGACGAGCGCGCTGGCGCAGGTCGACACGGCGAGCCTCACGGGGATCGCAGTGCTCGCGGCGTTCGACCACGAGGAGGTGGGTTCGGAGACGCGGTCCGGGGCCTCGGGGCCCTTCCTGGCCGACGTGCTCGAGCGGATCACCGCCGGGCTGGGCGGCGACCGGACCGCGCACCTGCGGGCCCTGTCCGGGTCCGTGTGCGTGTCGTCCGACGCGGGGCACGCGGTGCACCCCAACTACCAGGGCCACCACGACCCGGTGAACCGGCCGGTGCTGGGCGGCGGCCCTCTGCTGAAGATCAACGCGCAGCAGCGCTACGCGACGGACGCGGTGGGTGCCGCGGTGTGGGCGCGGGCGTGCCGGGACTCGGGAGTGGCGAGCCAGGAGTTCGTCTCGAACAACACGATCCCGTGCGGCTCGACGATCGGCCCACTCACCGCGACTCGGCTGGGCATGACGACCGTGGATGTGGGGCCGGCGCTGTGGTCGATGCACTCGGCGCGGGAGATGTGCGCCCTGTCGGACCTCGCCGACCTCCGCGCGGCGCTGGCCCAGTTCCTGGGGAGCTGAGGGGCTTCATACGCAGTTGACCTTGCGTTTCAGACACACCTGAGGTGTCTGAAACGCAAGGTCAACTCGTGTTGCCGCGGGTGAATCGCCGACAGACGGGTAGATGGCTCGAAGGACGGGTTCCTGCACGTGTCCCTCGAACCGGCAGCCCGTCCGTCGCGGGATCGGGGTTCCCGGGGCCTCCGCAACGCACCGCACTCTGAGGCTCGGGGGCGATACTCTGCGGCGCGGGATCGAGCCCCGCGCTCAGAAGTCCGTGGGCGAGGTGCCCGGTGCTCCGCCGGCGCCCTGCTCCTTCTTGGCCTGCTCCTCGGCCATCTTCTTCTGCTGCTCGGCGACCTGCGCGTGCACCTGCTCCATGTCGAGGTTCCGCACGCCGCTGATGAGCTCCTCCAGCTGCGGGGCGGGGAGCGCGCCGGCCTGGCGGAAGACGCCCACGCCCTCGCGGAAGACCATGAGTGTGGGGATCGAGGAGATGCCGAACGCGCCGGCCATCTGCTGCTCCGCCTCCGTGTCGATCTTGCCGAAGGTGATGTCCTCGTGCTGCTCCGAGGCCTGCTCGAAGACGGGTGCGAAGCTCTTGCACGGCCCGCACCAGTCGGCCCAGAAGTCCAGGATGACGATGTCGTTGTCCGCGATGGTGGACTGCAGGTTCTCTGACGTGATCGTGTGCGTGCTCATGGCCTCACGCTATCCGACGGGCCGGAGTCCGCGACAGGAGCAATCTCACTCCGGCCCCGCCGCGTCGATCTCCGCCTCTGCGAGCACCCACCCCAGCGACCGCGTCGCCTGCTGCAGCGCCGGCAGCACCGAGGCCAGGAGGATCGCCCGCAGCCGCTGGAGGTCGGCGGGGCTCTGGGGCCCACCGCCCGAGGATGCGCCGATGGCCAGGCGCAGCGCCTCGATGAGTGCGGAGCGGCCGGACGGGGTCGTGTCGTCCAGCGGGTCCGAGCCGCGCACCGGCACGATCCCGTCGCTGTGCGCATCGAGCAGGCTCGCACCTGCCCACCGCTGCGCGTGGTCGTCGGACGCGTCCGATCCCGAGGCCCCCTGCCGGTTCGAATCCGGCGACCCCTTCCCCTGCGGGAAGACGACGAAGCTCAGCGCCTCGTCCAGCAGCGACGCGAATGCATCCTGGTCCCTCACCTCGTGCGCGGCGATGGCCAGCTGCGCGACGTCCGCGAGCGTCGCCGCGCCGGGGCCGGCCACTCCCCCGGTGCTGCTGCGAACCAGTCGCGGCGCACTGCCTTCCACCACACGGTTCGAGGCGAGGACTGCGGCGAAGGCGCGGCGTGCGGCCTCCGTCAGTTGCGCGTCCTCCAGCGCGGGGCCGGCCTCAGCTAGGGCGATGACGGCGAGCGCGTTCCACTCGGTCACGAGCTTGTCGTCTCGCTGCGGCAGGGTGCGGTCCGCACGCCTGCGCGCAAGCCCGGCGCGGGCGGTCTCCGCCTCGGGGGTCTCCCACGGAGCAGGGGCGTCGGCAGTCGTTGCGTCCTCGCCCGTGACCCACTCGGCGATCTCAGGGAATCCCACGGCGAACGGC
>DWZY01000241.1 GCA_019117325.1 Candidatus Brevibacterium intestinigallinarum | reverse complement strand
CTGCTCGTGCCGGGTCGAGCGCAGCAGGTGCCGGGCCTCCTCCGCCTCCTGCCGGGTGAGGTCGCGCAGGTGGCGGGCTTCCTCTGCGGCCTCGACCGCGGCGGCCAGATCACTGTCTGCCGAGGTGAGCGCCGCGAGCCTCTTCTCCAGATCCGTGATCGCCCGGGCGGCTGCGGCGCGGTCGACCGCGGACCACGACTGCTCGCGGATGCTCGCCAGCACGCCCGCCCGGTGCTGCGCCTGATCCCGGGCGGCGGAGGCCTCGTCGACGATCTGCTTCGCGGCCTCGTACTCCGCCTGCGCCTCCTGCCGCCGGGTGATGAGCGCCTCGACCTTCGCCTCGCGGTCGCCCAGCACCCAGTGGCTGCGGTCGTCGATCCGCGAGCGATCGTCCTTCTCGTACCGCGTGCGCGAGGACTTCAGCTGCCCGTTGATCGTCACCGCGCGCGGGTGGTCGTCCAGCGCGTCCGGCGAGTCGACGCACGCGATGTCGAACCGCTCCGCCAGCGTCGCGGACACCCAGTCGCCGAACCGGTCCTCCTTCACCTGGACCCGGTGGACCAGGGAGAGATCGCTGCGCAGGGGCCGGGGCGGGGGCTGCTCCGCGGCGACCTCCTCGAAGACGAGGCGCGCGCGGATCCGGTGCGTGTCCACCCACTGGCGGACGGTGCGGATGTGCTCGCTGCGGACCAGGAGGGTGAGCGCCAGGGGGCGCAGCACGCGCTCGATCGCGCCGGTCCAGTCCGCGTGCTCGCGCCTGACCTCGATGAGCTCCGCCGCGAACGGCAGCGCGGACTCCGGCACTCCGGTCCCCGCGCTGATCTCCTGCCGCACCGCCAACAGGTTCCCGGGCACGGTCGAGCCGCTGCGGCGCAGATCCGCGATCGCCTCATCGATCTCGCGCAGTTCGCGGAGTGCTGCGAAGTACCGCTCGTTCTGCTCGTGGGTGGGGCCGCCGGGACCGTCCTCCGCCCCGAGTGTCCGAGCGATGCCGGTCTGCAGCTCCGCGAATTCCGCCGCCGTCGCGGGCGCCTGGTCGATGCCCGCGGCCTTCAGCTGCCGGCGCAGCGACTCCCAGCGCTCATCCGTCTGCCGGGCAGCACCGCGGGCGTCCCGGATGCGGTCCTGGAGCGCCTCCGCGTCCGCCCCGCCGGCCTCGAGGCTGCGGCGCTGCGCGGCGTCGAACGCGTCGTCTGCGCTGCGGGCCTCCTCCTCCGCCTGCTCGACCTCTGCGGCCAGACCGGACTGCTTCTCCTCCAGCTGGGTCCGCTCGATCCGCGCGAGGTCCAGGGCGCGCCTGCGCGTGTACGGGCGGACGGCGGTCGCCAGTTCCCGGGCCTCCTCCGCCGTCTGGCGCGCGGACTCGTACTCGCCGGATGCGTCGCGCAGCTGCGAGAGGTGGTCGCGCTGGAGCCGCAGCTGGACGACGTGGGCGTGCGCGTCGTTGAGCTCGCCGAACTGCTCGACCGCCGTGTCCGCCAGCGCGAACGTGCCGGGCCGCTCCAGCATGTGCTCGCGGAAGAGCTGGTCGAGGCTGTCGAGGCTCTTCGCGGACTGCGTCTTGTGCAGCAGCTGCAGCGCGGACTCGTGCGCGATGCCGAAGACGCTGCGCAGGCGCGCGTAGAACTTCCCGTGCGTCCCGTTCGTCGTGATGACGGCCTCCGGGAGTGCGGCCTTCACCTTCCGCGCCTCGATGCCGCCGCGCGCGAACTCCTGGAGATCCGCCAGATCCACTGCGGACCGGTCCAGCAGGCACAGGTCCTGCAGATCTGCGGTCGAGGTGCCGGTCCCGCGCAGGAAGAACAGCCGCACCAGTGAGACGGGCTTCTGGTCCGCCGCCTCGTAGCGCAGCACGATCCCGCTCCACGTGGCGCCGGGCCGCAGGTAGCGGCTGACGACGCGGTCCTCCTCGTCGTCCGTCGTCCGCGACCAGGCGCCGCGCACGTAGGACACGAGGCTGCGCTGGTCCGTCCGCGCCCCCGCCGACTGCGCCGCGAGGTTGAACCGCAGCCACTTGTCCGGGGTCAGCACCGCCGCGATCGCGTCGAGCAGCGACGACTTCCCAGACCCGGACGGCCCCGTGATGAGGTGGCCCTGCCGCGCGATCGGCAGCCGGTGGATCTCCTTGTCGAAGGTCCCCCAGTTCGCCACCTGGACCTCCGCCAGCCGCCACTGGTCCTGCGTCGCGCTCCCGTCACCGGCCGTCGGTGCGGCCGCGACCTCGGGCCCGAGGTCGAAGAGGGCTCCCGTCGTCATGCCCGCTCCCCCTGGTCGCTGCTGGTCTCGCTGGTGTCACCGTCGCCGAGGTCGTGGTCGGCCTCATCGTCCCCGTCGCCGTTACCGGAGGTCCCGAGGACGGCGGCCTGCCGCCGCCCGGAAGGGTGGGCGTGGTCGGCTCGTTCGTCGACGTCGCCGCCCGCGTCACCGCCGGCTGCCTCGCCTCCCGCCGCCTCGCCGCCCGGGTCCTCCCCGCCCGCGATCCTGCGGTAGACCGCGGTGAGCTCGCGGACGCGGTCCTCGTCGATGAGGAACCGAACCATCGGGGAGATCTGGAAGCGGTCCTCGCCCGCCGAGTGCAGGACGCGCAGCCGACTGACCATGCGCCCCCACGACCCGTTGAGATTGCGCAGGAACGTCGACTCATCGCCGTCGCGGTAGACGCTCAGCTGCTCGTACACCTCATCCTGGCCCACGATGACGCGCTCCTCACCGGGCGCTGTCAGCAGGAACTGCCGCAGCACTAGCAGCATCGCGGTGTCGAGGAACGTGAGCCGCTCCGCGCGCAAGGCACTGGGCACCTGGAGGTCGTGCGTCTCGACTTTCCGGGTGAACGCGAACTCGTCGTACTCGTCCAGCACGAGGTCGAGGAACAGATCGTGGAGCCGGGACCGGATCGTCGCCTGGTCCGCGACGAGCGCCGCCCACAGACCCGGGTTCTGAGCACCGGAGACATAGGGCCCCTTGAGCAGCTCGAGGAGCACCCGTCGCGAGGCCTCGTGCAGGGTCCCCGTGTCTCCCGACCACAGCGCAGAGGGGGACCCGTCGACGGCCTCGGTGCGCCCGGAATCGGTGGGACCGGACTCGGTGCGAGCGGCCGCCCGCGCGGGCGACGGCAGGCCGTCGTCCTCGGGACCTCCGGTCACACCGGCAGTCCCCTCACGAGCACCGACCATCTCCGCAGCGGCACTGTCGGTCATGCGTCCACACTCCTCTTGAACACGTAGCGGTCGATGACGGCCCGGCGGGGCACCCCGTCCAGGCCCTCCCACGCGACCTCGTCGGTGCGATCCTCGTCCACCTCGCCGTGCGTGACGGCCAGGGACACGAGGCCGATGACGCTCGCGACGCCCTGGGTCGCGGGGTGGGCGGCGAGGACCTCGGACACGCTGACGGGGTGGCCCGCGGCCTCGTCGACGACCGCGTTGATGTTGGTCACGAGCTCGTCGAAGTCGATCTCGCTCTCGCGCGCGATGGCCGCGAGCGTCGCGACGTCGACGGTCGCCGTCGTCGCCTCTGTGAGCGCCTGACCCGTGTCGTACTCCGTGGGGTCGTGGAGGATGAGCGAGCCCACGCTCGTCATCCGCAGGGTCGACAGCTCCAGCTCGACGCCCACGTCCGCGTACGGCTTCACATGCGTGCGGGCCGGCACCGCCTGGGCGAGCGCCTCCTGGAGCTGGGTCCGCAGGGCGCGGTCGGTGAGGAAGGCGTGCGAGTACACGTAGCGACGCAGGCCGCGGGCGAAGTCCGTGAGGCTCGCGTGGACCTCGCGGCTGCCGTCCTTCATGTCGCGCATGAGTCCGCGCAGGGCGCGGCGGGCGCGCGGGGTGAGCTGGTGCGCGAAGTCGCGGTCGAGGACTGCGGAGACGTCCTCCTCGAAGGCGGCCGACTGCTCGGGATCGCGGACGAAGGAGGAGAAGGCGGTGAAGGTGCGGCCCTCGTCCGAGGACTCGATGAGATCGACACCGCGGAAGATGTCGTCGAGGACGTCGTCGTCCTCGGCCTCGAGGATCCCGGTGCGCAGGTCCTGGTTGAGCTGGGCGAAGCGGGCGCGGACCCGCGCGAAGTCCGCGGGCATGCCCTGGGCCTGGTGGAGGATGTCCGTCACCCGCTCCTCGGCGCGGGCGGGGTCGAGCACGCGGGCGGTCGCATCGCCGGCGCGGACCCGCTCGATCTCGCGGTCGATGCGGCGGCGCTCCGCCTCCAGAGCGCGGAGGCGGCGGCCGGTGTCCGGGTCCGTCTCGATGGCCAGCTGGTGCAGGGAGGAGGCGAGCGCGACGAGGCGAGACTCCGTCACCGCGGCCGGAGGGGTCTCGAGCTGCTCGAGGATGCGCAGAGCGTCGAAGCCGGCGGCGGACAGCTCGTAGGTCTCACCGCGGGCCTCGGTCGCGGGGCGGCGGACCAGGAGACCTGCATTCCGCCAGTCGTCGCAGAACGCCTTGGCGCGACGGTCAGCGAGGTCGAAGTGGTCGCGCAGGTCGACGAGGTCCGCGTCGATGCGCTCGTGGACCTCATCCGTGTCCAGACGGGTGCCGGGCGCACCCAGGTGCTCGCCCAGGAGCGCCGCCATGACGGCGACATGGTCCGCCCGCAGCATCCGCAGGGTCGCACTGTCCTGCGCGAGGCGCTTGAAGGCGAGGGCCTGGGAGAGTGCGGACATGCGGACCATTCTGCCGTGGACCGGCACGGGCGCGCGAAGCGGCGAAGGAAGAGCCCGTCCTGGGGCGGCGTTACTAGGCGGACGCGCCCAGCTGGTAGATCCTCTGTCGGCTCACACCCAGTACCTGTGCGGCCTGGGCAGCGCTGTACCCCTTCTCATGACGAAGCAGCGCCACGGCCTCGCGCTTGCGAGCAGCCGAGCGCTCGAGCACCTTCCGCGCCTCCGCCTCGTCGGCCTCGCCCTCCTCCCAGATCCGGCGAGCCTCAGACTCACCGTCCAGACGCACGCGCACGCGGATGTCTTCCTCGCGGGGGCCGTCCGTGTCCCATGCGGCGATGATCCCGCGAGCCTCATCCGCGACGCTGCTCAGATCCGCTGCCTGCCCGGTCACGTCGAGCGACGGGATCTCGAACACCCACCAGCGCCCCTCGCGACGGGCGAGGACATCCACTGCCGTCCCGGCCTCTGCCATCGTGCTCATCACATCCACTCCTTCGGGATCTCCAGACCCTTGCGCTCGCAGCTCCCCGAGAACGTCTGGAGTCTTGTGTGGTTTCAGGAAGTGAATCCAACCCCCTCTAGTCATACATGACAAGCGGGGCTAGACAGCTTACGTCGTCCGCTACTGGTTCAGCGCGGGACGGCGACCTGCCCGCGCATGAGGGG
>DWZY01000019.1 GCA_019117325.1 Candidatus Brevibacterium intestinigallinarum | reverse complement strand
AGACGTTGTGCTCTTCCGATCTCTACGCCGCCTTGTGGAACGGCCACGCTCCCCACAGGATGACGGGGGCGGCGAGCGCGAGGGAGGCCCACTGCCAGTACGTGAACTGGAGCGCCGGGATCATCGCCATCGCGACGACCGGGACCGTCAGGACGACCGAGCCGATGAGGCGCTGGCGCAGGGAGGTGAGCTCGGGGTCGTCGGCGTCTGCGTCCTGGGTGCCGGGGGCAGCGTCTGCCGCGGCTGGGTCCGACGCCGAGGCCGCAGCGGCACCCGCGGATGTGCCGCCTGTCGTCGGGGGCTGGCTGGTCGTGCGGGGTGCGGGGAGGGCCGCCGTGTAGCCGGTCTTCTCGACCTCCTCGATGAGCAGAGCCGGATCGAAGTCATCCGGCACCGTGACCCGGGCCTTCTCCGTCGCGTAGTTGACGGTCGCACTCACGCCGTCGAGCTTGTTGAGCTTCCGCTCGATGCGATTCGCGCACGACGCGCAGGTCATGCCGCCGATCGCCAGCTCGATGCCGCCGCCGGCGCTGCCACCGGTCACCGGTTCCGCCTGCGTGCTCATCCCGCGCTCCCGCTCCCCTTCATGTCCCTGGTCGTCGTCGTGTCTCTGCGCTGCGCGTGCAGACTGCTGTGCTGCGCGCTGCAGCGGCGCGGCCTCTCCAGCTGTCAGGCGCGGACAGCGGTGTAGCCGGCCTCCTCGACCGCCGCGAGCACAGCCGCGTCGTCGATATCGTCCTGGCCGGTCACGACGAGGCGGCCGGTCTCCGCGCTCACGTCGATATTCGTGACACCCGGGATCTCGCCGACCTCTTCGCGCACCGACATCTCGCAGTGCCCGCAGGTCATTCCGGTCACCTGGTACTCGCTGACTGCCATGATCCGCCCTCCTGCCGTCTATACCCCTGAGGGGTATCCGTTCGGTTCAAGGATATACCCCCTCCGGGTATTCCGACAAGAGTGGCGGGCGAGGTTACGTGGTCACCGGCTGGTGGCCGGGGACCGCCGTCCAGCCCAGGTAGGAGCCGGCGATCTCTGCGACGTCATATCCCTCGCGACGCAGCGCGCTGGCGGTGACGCTGTTGCGGACGCCGCTCTGGCAGTAGGTCACGAGCGTGCCCGCATCCGGGGCCGGGAGCTGATCGAGGTGCCAGAGGACGCGGCCGCCGGACAGCTGCGCGGCGCCGGGCAGGTGACCGCTCGCGTACTCCGTCTTGTTGCGCACGTCCAGCAGCAGGGAACGGTCGAAGCCGTCCACGGCCTCGGGCTGGATGACCGTGGGCCGCACCAGGTCGAGGCCGTCCAGCGAGGTGATGTACCCGCGGACGGTGTCGATCCCCACACGGACCAGGTGGTCCCGCAGCTCCTCGGCCTCCTCCAGCGAGGAGGCGAGGAGGACCAGCGGGCGGGCCTCGGCCTCGGCCTCGGGATCCACGACCCACGCGCCATAGCTGGCGGCCTTCGCCGGGCCCGGGATGTTGAGGGCGCGGGCGACGGTGCCCGTGTGCACCTCGGCGTGATGGCGCGTATCGATGAGGATGACGGAATCGTCCTCCAGCGCCGCGCGCAGGGCGGCCGTGCTGTACTCGACCAGGTCAGAGTCGTCGCCGAGCAGCGCCGGACCCTCCCGGTTCTCGACCTTCATGCGGCCGAAGTAGGCGTGCGCGTCCGGCTGGCCGCCGAGCAGCTCGTCGATGAAGCCCTGCTCGTCGTTGCTCGCGAGGTAGCGGCCCCACCAGGAGAAGGTGCGCTCGTAGCCCACGGTCGAGGTGGGGATCGCGCCCAGCGCCTTGCCGCACGCGGAGCCCGCGCCGTGGGCGGGCAGGACCTGCACGTAGTCCGGCAGCGCGAGGAAGCGGTCGCGCAGGCTGGCGAACAGGTCCCTCGCCCCGGCGAAGCGCGTGTCGACGCCTCCGGCGGCCTCGTCCAGCAGGTCCGGACGGCCCAGATCGCCCACGAAGACGAAGTCGCCCGTGAGCATGAAGCCGGGCTCGTCCGCCTGCGCGCCGTCGGTGATGAGGAAGGACATGTGCTCTGGGGTGTGGCCCGGCGTGTGCACGGCCTCGAGGGTGATGTTCCCCAAGGCGTGGCGGTGCCCGTGCTTCATGCGCACGGCCGGCCCCGCGGGTCCGGTGTCGAACTCCGATCCGTAGGTCCAGTCCGGGCCGCCCTCATCGGAGAGGAGGATGGACGCACCGGTCGCGGCCGCGAGCTCGCGGGTGCCGGACAGGTAGTCGGCATGGATGTGGGTCTCCGTCACCGCGGTGATCGTCATCCCGTTCTTCGCGGCGAGGTCCAGGTACACAGCGATGTCCCTGCGCGCATCGACCACGATCGCGTCGCCAGTGGCCTGGCAGCCGACGAGGTAGCTCGCCTGGGCCAGATCTTCGTCATAGATTCGCTCGAGCAGCATGGTTCGGGCCCTTCTTCGTCCGTCCTGATGAACCGGGGTCAGGCACCGAAGAGCCGGGTGAAGAATCCACCCTTCCGGCCCTTGGCGGCGTCGATCTCGGCCTGAGTGTGGGCACCGTTGCACCAGTCAGCGGCCGGGACGCCGGCCTTCACCGCTGCGACATGCTGGCCGCAGCCCGCCCAGGTCGTCTTCTCGCACGTACGGCACTTCACAGCCTGACACATGAGGCACTCCATTCCCTGTGAGTCGATGCATACCCCTGGGGGTATATGTTCTTCAGGATACCCTCGGGGGTATCCTGGTCGTCAAGCCCTGCTCCCGTACTGCCCCGACCCGAGAGGAGTCGCCATGAGCGCCGAGAACCCCGCAGGAACCGCTGCCGTCACGCATGATCCGGACGCCCGGCGCAAGGTCGTCAACCGACTGAAGCGCGCCCACGGGCAGCTCGCCGCCGTCATCGCGGCCGTCGAGTCCGACGCCCACTGCCGCGACGTGGTGCAGCAGCTGTCCGCCGTCACGAAGGCATTGGACCGCGCGGGTTTCCTCGTCATCTCCACCTCCCTGCGGGAGTGCCTGGAGAACCCGGACGCAGACGGTGCGGTCGATCCGGACGAGCTGGAGAAGCTGTTCCTGTCCCTGGCGTGAGGCCGGAGGTCGGCGGTGTTCGACGTGGTGCAGGTGGCGCTCCCCGTGAGCGCGCGCCCGCAGCTGCGTGACCGCCGCTAGGCTTCGGGCATGGAGCAGGAGACGCCCGTGCGGCAGACGTCGACCGACCGCCGGATCACACTGGCCGCAGATCTGCAGCTGGTGCAGGGTGTCCTCATGGAGGGGCTGCCGTTCCTGGGGCTGGGCATGTTCCTGGTCCTGGGGCTCGAGGAGGACGTCCTCACGCAGCGGTTCTCCTTCATCGTCCCGTTCTTCTCCGAGCACATGCTGCTCATGATGGCGATGAGCGGGATCTTCGCCGCACTGCGCATCATCGGCGCGGTCGGCCTGCGGAGGAACCGGATGTGGGGCTACGCCCTCTCCGTCATCAACTGCGGCGTGACGCTGGTGCTCATGACCTTCATGCTCCCCGCGGGGATCGCGGACGGGATCCTGTCCGGGGCCGCTCTGGTCCTGCTCCTCATCGCCCGGTACGGGACGACGCCGATCCGATGACACCCGTCCCGCGGTGCCCCGAGGCGAACGGCCACGATCCGGGTGGCCACGGCGCGGGAGGCGCGTGCGCGGAAGGCGCAGGTGCGCAGGCCCTCACCACCGCACGGCTGGTGCTCGAGGTCCCGCGGATCGAGGAGGCCCCGCAGATCCTCGCGATCGCGGGCGATCCCCGGACCACGGTCCACAATCCCTCCGATCACGTGGCAGACCTGCCCGAGGCCAGCCACCTGGTCGACCGGTGGCTGCAGCACTGGGCTCAGCACGGCCTCGGCTACTGGTGCGTGCGGGAGCACGATGCCACCGAGGTCGTGGGCTGCTGCGGCCTCAAGCGCATGACGGCAGCCGGCCAGCCGGTCCTGAATCTGCTCTACCGCTTCCGTCCGGAGGTGTGGGGGCGCGGCTATGCGACGGAGGCGGCGAGCGCCGTCGTCGCCTGGGGTGCGCGGCACCGGCCCGGGGAGACGATCCTGGCCCGCGTGCGGCCGGACAACCTCGCCTCCCAGCGAGTGGCGCTCCGCGCGGGGCTCCGGCGCGATCCGGCCTTGGACGAACCCGGCGAGGACGGCGGTGACCTGGCATTCAGCAACCGGGTGCCGGGACGCACATGACCTGACGCCGGTCACCTCCGGTGCGCCCAGCGGGTGAGGAGGAGGCTGCCGGTGCACGCGAGGATCACGAGGAACGGCCACGGTGTCACGGACGCCGCAACCAGCGACATCGTCCCGAGGATCACGAGCGCTAGCTCACCACCGGCCCACATGATCTGCAGGACGACGCTCACGTCGCCGGCAGGAGTGTTGACCGGGGTGAGGAGGGCGGGCGGAAAGGGCCCCTTGAGAGCCCCCGCCACCTGGAGCGCGACCGCGAGGACAGCCAGTGCACCAGTACCCACCACGGCGGGTCCCGGCGCAGCACCGCCGATGAGTGCCGCAACGACGCTGGAGGGCACGAGGGCCAGCAGCAGGACCGCGAGCGGAAAGATCGCGTGGAGGCTCACGAGGCGCCGATCGCTGATTCCGAACAGCGGGTAGTCGCCGGCCACATCCGCGGCGTAGCGGAGCCCTGCGCTGAGCGACCCGCTCGCGACGTGGATGACTGTGCCTGCCGCTCCTGCCGCCAGCGCCGTGGGGACACCAGCTGGGAACGAGGTCGCCAGCAGGACTCCCGCCACCGTGGCCGCGCCGAGCGCGCCCAGCAGCCGTCCAGGCGTGCGCACCTGCGCGATCGCGTCGGACACGACGATCGTCACCCACAGGCGCCGGCCGGGCCGGACCGCGCGCAGGGTCCCGCCCCGCCCCGGTCCCGTCGTGTAGGCGGCGCGCGACACGCGGAGATCGAGCGCGGAGGCGCCGGCCACCGCACGCTCCCACCGGGCCGCCTGCTCCTGGAACCGCGCACTGGGGATCCGTGACAGCAGTACCGGTGCCGCTGCGACCCCAGCACCGGCCAGCACGACCAGGCCCACCAGCGGCAGGACGTCTTGTCCGGACACCGTTCCCGAGGCCGTCCCCGGATAGAGGAGGCCCATCCACCCCCACGGCAGGACAGGCCCCAGGGCAGAACCCAGCGCGGGCAGAACCAGGCCCAGTGCTGCAAGGGCAAGCAGGAGCATCGCGACCGGTCCCGTCACTCGCGGGTGCGCCTGTCCGACGAGCCACAGGATCACAGCCACGAGTCCCGCGGCGGCGCCGGTCACTCCGAACACGAGGACGTCCCCGGCCTGCGACTGGCCAACGGCTGTCAGCACACCGGCGGCGAGCGCGGCTGCGCCCGCGCAGATGGTCATGAGGACCGCCGCCCACTGGATCACCGGTCGCCGGAGCGCGAGCGACCGTCGGATGTCGCTGGCGGTCACCGCGTGGAGGAGGAAAGACGGCAGCAATGCCGGACCGCGCCGCCGACCCAGCAGAAG
>DWZY01000240.1 GCA_019117325.1 Candidatus Brevibacterium intestinigallinarum | reverse complement strand
GACACGCGTCGTGGCGATGCAGCTGTGGCAGGCGCGCGTGGGCGTCGTGGGTGGTGAGGACGCGAGTGCGGATGACGCGGGCAATGGAGCGGGCGACGGTGCGGGAGACAGTGCCGACGACGCGGCGGGCGAGGACTCCTCAGATGACGACGCGGGCAGCGGCGCAGGTGACGACGCGGCCCCCGATCCCGATGACGCCCTCTCCGCGCTCGCGGACGCGTCGCTGACTGTGCTGGCAGGCGAGTGCTCCTTCGAGGACCCGGCGGACTCCGTCACCGTGGTCGGCGGGTCCGACGCGGCCCGAGCGGCCTTCACCACAGCCGCGGAGGACGCGGGCCTGAGCGTGGGCGAGGGCGGCGACGTGACCGTGAGCCTCGGCGAGACCGCGAGCGCGGACGTCGTCATCGGGACCTCGGGACCCTGGCGGGTCGAGGATGCGGGAGCGGACACGATCGTCGAGGTCTACGACGACAACCCCCACGCGCTCGCCGCTGCGGCGAGCTACCTGGCCGGTGACCTCGATGCGACCGGTGAGGCGCCGGTCGAGGTCTCGACGGACGCACCGGACTGCGCCGCCGACTGACGGTCTTTCGACCCGCCGCTCGTCAGGATCAGATTGATCCGCGACGGGACGGGTGAGTGCTCGAGACACCCCGGCGGGCGGGGTCCCCTCGAACGCTCACCCGTCCCGTCGCGAGAGGGCCCGCGTGCTCAGGCGCGAGGCGCTGTCCCGTAGCCAGTCCGTGTGTCAGCTGCGAGGCGGGTGGACCGTCTCGTCCTCTGCGGTACCGGTCGCGACCGGGCGCGCCGGATCATTCGACCATGCCGACCAGCTGCCGGGGAACAGTGCGGCCTCGATCCCCAGACTCGCCAGGGCCAGGACCGTGTGCGAGGCGCTCACGCCGGACCCGCAGTACGCGCCGACGGCAGGCGAACCCACAACAGACACATCCGCCGAGGCCGCAGCAGGCGACGCTGACCCCGCACCATCCGCAGCAGGCACGACTCCCACACTCCGGTAGTACTCGACCAGCTCGCCCGCGCTGCGGAAGTGGCCGGCGTCCGTGTTGCCGCCGGCCGGTGCGTTGAGTGCGCCCGGGATGTGGCCGGCGACGGGGTCCATCGGCTCGGTGCTGCCGTCGTACCGCTCCGGTGCACGCGCGTCGAGGAGGACGCCCGTGCGGGCGAGCAGCGCGGCCTCGTCCGCGGTGAGCACCGGCATCCCGCCGGGCCGCGCGGTGAAGGGCTGGTCCGCCGCATCCGCTCCCGAGGCCGTTCCAACCTCACCGTCGGAGCTGGCACCCTGGCCGTCGTCCGCCGAGGCCGCCCCGGCTCCCGCTCCCGTCTCCACCGGGAGCCCCGCGTCCTTCCAGGCGCTCCAGCCTCCGTCCAGCACCCGGACGTTCTCGTGTCCCACCCAGCGCAGCATCCACCAGGCGCGTGCGGCCGCCTGACCCGCCACATCGTCGTAGATGATGACGGGAGTCCGTGCGGTGACGCCCCACGTGCGCACGGTCTGCTCGAACTCCTCGACCGTGGGCAGGGGGTGGCGTCCGCGGGCCGGATCCGTGTTCGCGTGATCGGCGAGCTCCGTATCGAGGGCGACGTAGCGGGCACTGGGGATGTGGCCTGCGGCGAAGTCCTCCCGGCCGTCGGGGTGGGGGAGCGTCCACCGGACGTCCAGGAGCACCGGTGCTGGCGTCCCCGTCTGCACCTCCTGCAACTCGTCGACCGTGATGAGGACGCGAGAGCGCGGGTCGCGCACAGCTGCACCCTGGTCCATCCCGGCCTCTGCGTTCGTGTTCTGCTCCGTCACGACTGCTCTCCTGTCTCCGGCTGCACCAGCAGCACGACGTGGCCCTCGCCCAGGCGCGTGAAGACGAGGGTCGCGGACTCGCCCGCGGGCAGCTTCAGCTGCCGCTGCACCTGGTCCGGCACGATGTCCGCCCCGCGCTTCTTGATGACGACGCGCCCGATCCCACGGGCCACCAGTGCCTTCCGCAGCGGCTTGATGCCCGCCGGCAGGACATCGACGATGCGATACGACGACACGGCCGCAGCGGCGGCACCCTCAGGCAGCCGATCGCCCGTCAGGTACGCGATGGGCCCGCTCACCCGACGCATGGCCAGCGGTCCGCACAGTGCGGTCACCAGCCCCGCACGGACGATCGCACCGTCCGGTTCGAACAGGAACTCGCCCAGCTCGCCGATCCCGTCCTCATCGTCGGAAGGCACCTCCGACTCATGCACCTGCAGCGTGCCGCGCGGTCCCGTCACCAGGGCGTTCCGCCCCGGTCGGTCGCGGACCTCGCCGTGGTAGAGCGCCACCTCGACGACGTCGCCCGACTCGGACACCCACTGTGCTTCCCACCCGTCCGGAATGAGGCCGTGGTCCAGCGCCGGCCCCAGCTTGATGCCCACGCTCGCGACCTGGTCGGCAGTCGCGAACGCCCAGGACAGGGAGGGCGAGAACGCCTCCGGATCGCTGATCCGGCGCGCGGCCGTCGTCTTCCCATCACCCGTGCGACGGGCCGGGTCCAGCCAGATCGCGTCGAAACGGGTCAGGTCCGCGTCCTCGGCCAGCCCCTCCGTCACCGTCACGGTGTCGAGGGAACGGAGGTTGAAGGCGGCCAGCGCCGCGGTGACCGGGTCCGCGTCGAGCGCCTCGACCCGCGTCGCACCGCCCATCCCGGCCAGTGCCATCGAGTCCGCGCCCAGCCCGCAGCCCAGATCGCCCACGATCTCCGGATCGCTCGCCAGCATGCGGCGGGCGTGATGGGCGGCGACGGACAGCCGCGTCGCCTGCGCCAGTCCATCGCGCGTGAAGAGCATCTGCTGCGCGAACGGTCCGAACTTCGCGACCGCCTCCTGCCGCAGCTGCGCCTGGAGGAGCAGCTCCGCGGCCAGCGCCGGGTTGATCCCGTCCTTCCGCAGGCGGGTCGCGATCGCCAGCTCCTGTGAGGGCCGGTGCTCGATCCCGTCCAGCAGCTCCAGCACGGTCGGATCCAGCAGTTGTGCGAGCACGGCCTCTTCCATGGGACTCACCCTACTGGAGCGCGTCTCCGCGCCCCCGCCAACCGCTCCGCCCGCCACCCCGATCCGCATCCCCTGGTGTTCGACCCCGTGTCCACTAGTGTGAAGACCATGACCCACCTGCTCAGCGCCCGCGATGTCCGAGTGCTGGCCGACGCTCTGGGGCTGCGGCCCACCAAACAGCGCGGCCAGAACTTCGTCATCGACCCCAACACGGTGCGGATGATCGTCGCATCAGCGCAGCTGGAGGGCCCGCAGACGGTCGTGGAGATCGGTCCCGGCCTGGGGTCGCTCACCCTGGGACTCCTCGAGGAGGGCCACCGCGTCATCGCCGTGGAGATCGATGAGCTCCTGGCCTCCCGCCTCCCGGACACGGTCCACCAGTTCGCCGCGGAGGTCTTCACCCGCGCAGAGGAGGGCGGCCAGCCGGAGCCGTTCACCCTGGTCCACGCGGACGCGATGCGGGTGACCCGGCTGCCGGAGCACCTGGGCGAGCCCACCGCGCTCGTCGCGAACCTCCCGTACAACGTCGCCGTCCCCGTCCTGCTGCACTTCCTCGCGACCTTCCCGTCGATCCGGCAGGTCCTCGTCATGGTGCAGGCCGAGGTCGCCGACCGCCTGGCCGCCCCGCCCGGCTCCCGCACCTACGGCGTGCCCAGCGTCAAGGGCCAGTGGTACGGCGAGGTCACCCGCGCCGCGGACATCGGCAAGAACGTCTTCTGGCCCGCTCCCAACGTGGGCTCCGGTCTCGTGCGCATCATCCGGCGCGACACACCGCGCACGGGCGACCGGCAGGCGGTGTTCGCCGCCGTCGACGCGGCCTTCGCCCAGCGCCGCAAGACCCTGCGGTCCGCCCTGGCGGGCTGGGCCGGCTCCGCCACCGCCGCCGAGGCCGCACTCACCCGCGCAGGCATCGACCCCCGTGCACGCGGGGAGACGCTCACCGTCGACGACTTCGAGGCCCTCGTCGCCGCCCACGCCGCGAACCTCGCGGACGGCGGCACATCCGCGGACGGAGCCACCGAGTCCGCCGGCACCTCCGGATCCGCCGGTGAGGGCAGCAGCCCACCCGCCGCCGAGGACACGCCGTGACCGGCCTCCGCTCCCTCCCCACCCCCGTGACGGCGCGTGCGCACGGGAAGATCAACCTGCACCTGGGTGTGGGGGACGCAGGCGCGGACGGCTACCACGAGCTCGTCACCGTGTTCGAGGCCCTGGGCACCCCGGAGACCGTCACGCTCACCCCGGCGGCCCAGGACTCCGTCGAGGTCGTGGGCCGCTACGCCACCGCGGGCGTCCCGCTCGACGAGCGGAACCTGGCGCTCGCCGCCGTCAGCGCCTTCCGCGAGCGCACCGGCTGGGACGGGCGCGTCGCGATCACGATCGACAAGAACGTTCCCGTGGCCGGCGGCATGGGCGGTGGGTCCGCAGATGCGGCCGCCGCCCTCGTCGCGGTCGCGCACCTCGCGGGCATGACCGACCGTGCTGTGCTCACGGAGATCGCAGAGGGCCTGGGCGCGGACGTCCCCTTCGCGCTGCTGGGCGGCATCGCCCTGGGCCGAGGCCGGGGAGACGACCTGACCCGCGTCCTGTCGCGCGGGACGCACCACTGGGTGCTGGCGACTTCGACGGGACAGCTGTCGACGACGGAGGTCTACGCGCGGCTCGATGACCTGCGTCACGAGGGCGAGGCGGAGGACTCCGCGCGCCTGGGCGAGCCCGAGGGCGTGCTCACAGCTCTGGCGTCCGGTGACGTCGAGAAGCTCGCCGCGCACGTGCACAACGACATGACGGAGGCGGCCGTGTCCCTCCTGCCGGACATCGCCCGCGTCATGGATGAGGGCAGGCGCGCCGGCGCGCACGCGGTCCTGCTGTCCGGGTCCGGTCCCACCGTGGGATTCCTGGCGCAGGACGCGAAGCACGCGCTCGAACTGGCCGTGCTGCTCGAGGCCTCGCGCGGCGTCCGGGAGGTCGTCCGCACGACCGGCCCCGCTCCCGGCGCCCACGTCGTCGACTGACGAACGAGCCCCGGAGCTGTGCGGGTCTGAACCCCCGACCGCCTCGTCTGTGATGTACGGACGCACACTGTCCGCCCGAATGGAAGAACCGGGGACTCTTGACTGTTTCTGGTCCATCTGCGTGAATTGACAGTGCAGTCAATTCATGGCGCGGAAGCGCGGCCGCTGCGATACGGGCGGTGCGATGGTGCACGGGCAGAGCTGCCGGTGCACGCGAGTCTCGAGGAGGAGACCTGAGATGAGCTGGAATTTCTCGACCGACCCGGAGTTCGAAGCGAAGCTCGAGTGGATGCGAACCTTCGTCCGCGAGGAGATCCTCCCACTGGAGGTCGCGGACCTCAGCCCGGAGGCGTTCGCCGCGCACACGGACGGACTCAAGCAGCAGGTGAAGGACCAGGGACTGTGGGCCGCACACCTCGAGCCGGAGCTGGGCGGCGGGGGCTTCGGCCAGCTCAAGCTGGGGCTCATGCACGAGATCCTGGGCCAGTCGGTGTTCGCCCCGCCCATCTTCGGCAACAACGCGCCGGACTCCGGCAACGCGGAGCTGCTGGCGATCGGCGGGAACGACTTCCAGAAGGAGCGGTGGATGAAGCCGCTGCTGGCCGGTGAGATCCGGTCGTGCTTCTCGATGACCGAGCCCGGTGCCGGTGCGGACCCGACCCGGCTGACGACCACCGCAGTGCGCGATGGCGACGAGTACGTCATCAACGGCCACAAGTGGTTCTCGTCCAACGGCTCGCAGGCCGACTTCTTCATCGTCATGGTCGTGACGGATCCGGACGCGGAGCCGCACCGCCGGGCGTCGATGATCCTCGTCGACCGCGACACACCCGGTGTCAACGTCCTGCGGAACATCCCCGTCATGGGGCACACGGCCTCGGCGGGGGACAAGGGGCACGCAGAGATCCTCTACGAGGACGTCCGCGTGCCGGCCTCCCACCTGATCGGTGAGGAGGGCGACGGCTTCCTGCTCGCGCAGAAGCGGCTGGGACCCGGCCGCATCCACCACGCGATGCGCTGGCTGGGGCAGGGGCAGCGCGCGTTCGACATGATGTGCGAGCGCGTCGTGACCCGCGAGGTCCAGGGCGGCCTGCTGTCGCAGAAGCAGATGGTCCAGGACATGGTCGCCACGTCGAAGGCGGAGCTGGAGGCCGCCCGGCTGCTGACGCTGCAGGCGGCGTGGAAGATGGACCAGGGCGGGACCGCGGCGGCGCTCACGGACATCGCGATCATCAAGTTCTGGGGCGCGCAGGTGCTCTACAACGTCATCGACCGCGCCATCCAGGTGCACGGCTCGCTGGGCATCACCGGCGACCTGCCGCTCGAGGAGATGTACCGCAATGCCCGCGCCGCTCGCATCTACGACGGCCCGGACGAGGTCCACAAGGTGACGGTCGCCCGCCGCGTCCTGCGCGATTACGAGCCCTCTCCGGTGCCCACCGAGCACATCCCCACCCGGACAGAGGCGGCGCAGCGGAAGTTCGCCGCGCAGCTCGAAGCGGCCTCCTGATGTCCAACGACGGCACCAGTCGTGGGGGCACCGGCCCTGGAGGTGCGGAGCGGGGCACCGGAGCCACCGGGTCCCCGCCCGGAACCGGCAGTGACGCGGAGGTCGCCGCCGAGCACGCCCGCAGTGCGGGGATCGACCTCACGACGCTCGAGGCGTGGCTGCGGCGGACGGTGGGGCCCGGCGACCTCACGGACCCGGAGTTCCTGACCGGTGGCACGCAGAACGTGCTGCTGGGCTTCACCTGGAACGACGATCGCCTCATCTACCGCGGACCGCCGGTCAACAAGCGGAAGAACTCGGACACGATCATGCTCCGCGAGGCGCGGGTGCTCGAGGCGCTCACGGGCAGCCGCGTCCCGCACCCGGGATTCGTCGCCGCCTGCGAGGACCTCGACGTGCTGGGCAACGCGTTCTTCATCATGCGCGCCGTCGACGGGTTCAACGGGGTCTCGGAGGTGCCCGCGGACCTCGAGGGCGACACCGCGTGGCAGCACGCGCGAGGGCTCGCCCACGCGCGCGCGATCGCGGAACTGGGGAACGTCGACCACGAAGCGGTCGGCCTCACCGGGTTCGGGAAGCCGGACGGCTGGCTGGAGCGGCAGCCC
>DWZY01000239.1 GCA_019117325.1 Candidatus Brevibacterium intestinigallinarum | reverse complement strand
GGACCTGGACCGCCTCCTCGAAACCGCGGCCGTCGTCCCGCACGTCAACCAGATCCTCGTCCATGCCGGCAATACGCCTGCCCCGCTCCTGGACTACTGCGCGGAACGAGAGATCCTCGTCGAGGCCTACTCGCCGATCGCGCACGGCGCGATCCTCGACAACGCGGAGGTGGGCGCGATGGCACAGAGGTACGGCGTCACGGTGCCGCAGCTGTGCATCCGTTACACGCTTCAGCTGGGCACCGTGTCCCTTCCGAAGACGGCGAACCCGGACCACATGCGCTCCAATGCCCAGGTCGACTTCGAGATCTCCGAGCCGGACATGGCCGTGCTGAAGGATCTGCACGACCAGGACTACGGCGAGCACGCGGCATTTCCGGTGTACAGCGGCGTGTGAGCTCGCATGTGTTGGCCGATACGGCGGATCAGCCGGGGACTTCCGCCTCACCGGTCTGCTGAGGGAGGCCGAAGCGGAACCGCCTGCCCGTGATGCTCACGAGGTCGACCGCGATGACGGTGGGCTTCCAGGTCGCGATCCACGGGACGAGGCCCACGGTGTCGACGAGGTCGAGCTCGTCGTGATGTTCGACGACCCGGGTCCGCCCGCGCGCGATGACGCTGCGGGCTCCCGTCTCAGTGAGCTCGTCGACCTCGAAGGCCGCGGACCGGGTCACGGTCGCGGCGAAGAGCTTGTCGCCCGGCGCTGTGCGGATGTAGAGCGTGCCCAGCCCCGTGCCATCGCGGTGCAGTGCGTAGTTGACGGGGAAGATGTAGGGCTCGCCGGCGATGACCGTCACCAGCCTGCCCAGTCGCGGAGCGTCGAGGAAGTCGATCGACTCCTCCTGCGTGAGGATCTCCATGATCTGGTCATCCGACATCGGTCCCACCCACTTCATCGTGCGTCATGCCCCTGATGGGTGAAGCATAGTCCGATCTCGGAAGCACCGGGCAGCACGATCTGGCCCGTGATCTACGATGAACGAATGGAACGGCGGGATCAGATCGTCGAATGCGCCCTGCAGGTCGTGGCCCAGGGCGGTTTCAAGGCACTCACGCATCGCAGAGTCGACCGGGCCGCCGGCCTGGTCGAGGGCAGCACCGGCAACCACTTCCCGCGACGAGAGGATCTGGTCCGCGCCGTCATCCGTCGGGTCAGCGAGCGGGATCGCCAGGTCTTCCACGAGCTGCGCGCCTCGACGGTGGAGACGGCGGAGCACCTCGCAGACGTCCTCACGCAGGGAGTGCTGCGGATGACCGCGCCGGACTACGCCGTCTTCGCCCGCGTCCGCCTCCTGCTCTTGCCCACGGGCAGCGACGACGCCGCACAGCTGCACCGCGCCGTCCTGGAGCTGCTCGAAGCGACGCTCACCCATCTGGGCCTGAGCGACGTCCACGTGCGCGCACGAACGGTCGCCGCTCTCTTCGACGGCACGATCATGCACACCGTGAGCGTCGATCCGCGTCCGCTGGACCCGATCGCGCTCACCGACGCCTTCAGCCTGCTGCTGACCCGACCACTGGGAGCCTCAGGCGTCCAGTGACCCGTCCCCGGGCTCGCTCTTCTCCTCCTGCTGATTCATCGCGCTCTGCAGGAACTCGCCCAGATCGAGGCCCGTCGTCGACTTCAGCAGATCGATCGTCTCGCGCATGCCGGTGGCGATGTTCTTGCTGAGCTTCGCCTCACCGTCGGAGGACACGACGCTCAGCGAGTCGATGTTCGAGTAGGGCGCGGACACCTCGTGCGCGATCTTGGGCAGCGCCTCGAGGATCTGCGACAGGACCGCGGCCTGGTTGAACTGCTTGTAGGCCTCTGCAGAGGCGAGCACGGCCTCGGCCTCCGCCTTGCCCTTCTCCGCGATCGCGCTCGCCTCCGCGGTACCGGACGCCTTGACCGCGTCCGCCTCCGCCCGGCCCCGCTCCGTCACGGCGCGCGCCTGCGCCTGCGCGTCGATCTCGAACGCGCGGGCCTTGTTCTCCGACTCCGTCAGCGAGGCCTGCGCGGCCTGCTCGCGCTTGTACCGCTCCGCATCCGCGCGCCGCTCCGCCTCGTACTGCTGAGCATCGGCGGGCTTGCGGACCTCCGCGATGAGCTCCCGCTCGCGCAGCTCGTTCTTCTGATCCGCGATCTTCTGCGCCTCCGCGAGGATGCGCTGCTCCTGCTCGCGCTTGGCCAGTTCCTCTGCGGCCTCCGCCGCGGCGCGCTGGACGGCGGTCTCCCGCTGGATCTCCGCATTGCGCAGGTCGAGTGCCTTCTGCGACTCCGCGACCTGCTGGCGGTCGCGGTTCTCCGCCTCCGTCGACTCGCGCATCGACTCCGATTCCGCGATGCGCGCCCGCTTCGCGACGAGTGCGGCCTCCGGACGGCCCAGGTCGCGCAGGTAGTCGCTGTCGTCCTCGACGGAGATGATCTGGAACGTGTCGATGACGAGACCCTGGTTGTTCATCGACCCGGCCGCGTCGTCCTGCACCTGCGAGGCGAAGCTGGCACGATCCCGCAGGACCTGTTCGACGGACAGCGTGCCCACGACGGCGCGCAGGGTTCCGGAGAGGATCTCCTGGCAGTACGACTCGATGCTGTCCTGCTGATCCAGGAAGCGCTGGGCGGCCTTGCGGATGTCGCCCATCTGCTCGCCCACCTTGATCTGGGCGACGCCCTTGAGGCGAAGGAAGATGCCGTTGAGCGAGTAGCCCTCGACCTCGACCTGGATCTGGCGGGAGCTGAGCGACAGCACGTGTGCGCGGTCGAAGAGGGGACGGACGATCGCGCGGCCGCCCACGACGATGCGGGCGCCGGCCTCCAGATCGATGTCGCCCTTCTTCGCCGGGGCGCGACCCGTGATGACGAGCGCCTCATTGGGGGCTGCGACGCGATAGGCGCGGATGAACATGATGAAGGCGATGAGCCCGATGACGAGGAGCGCCAGGACAGCACCGGAGATGAGGAGGAAATTCACGAGGAACCCTTCGTGGGAACGGTCAGTTCACCGATCCTATCCGCCAGGCCCTCGCGATCCGGACGAGAATCGGTGCAGAATGGCCACATGACGACGCCTGCGGCTCACCCGCATCCCGCCACCGCCACCGACTGCCCGCCGTCTGACGACACCTTCTCCGGCTCCCTCATGCTCGACGTCGCGATCGGTCTGGACGATGAGGACATGCTGCGGGAGAAGATCTCCGACCTCGTGACGACCGGCGAATTCCCGGAGTTCCACCCTGACGAGCCCGAGCCCACCCTCGACGAGG
>DWZY01000238.1 GCA_019117325.1 Candidatus Brevibacterium intestinigallinarum | reverse complement strand
CGGTCCATGACCGAGTAGCCCCAGCCGAAGATCGCGCGCTTGACCGGCCCGGCCTCATCGATGCGCACCTGCACCTCCGTCAGCAGCGACTCCCAGATCCGCGGCGGCGCGAACATGACGTCCGGGCCGATCTCGCGCAGGTCCGTGCGCTGGGTGGAGGAGTCCTCCGGGAACGACACGGTGAAGCCCGCGTGCAGTCCGCTCGCCACAGCCAGCATCTGCTCGCCGATCCACGCGAAGGGCAGGGTGGACACGTACCGGAACGCCGGCGTGATCGGGTCGATCTCCGTGAGCCGCGCCGCCATCGACAGGAGGTTGGCGTGCGAGAGCTCCGCGAGCTTGGGCAGCGAGGTCGTGCCCGAGGTCGTGCAGATGACCGCGAGGTCGTCCGGGCTGCCGCTGGCCACCTGCTCGTCCAGCCACGCGCTGCGCGTCGCCGCGGCGGCCCGGCCCACGTCCTCGACCGCCGTGAACTCGCGGAGCATCGGATGATCGTACTGCTCCAGCCCGTGCGGGTCGTAGAACACGACGTGCGCGAGCTCCAGGCGCTCGCGCGCCTCCGGGGAGATCGCCAGCAGCTTGTCGACCTGCTCCTGGTCCTCCGCGACGACGACGCGGGCGCACGAGACCTGCAGGACGTGGGTGAGCTCGTCGCCCAGCGACGTGGGGTAGATGCCCACGACGGCCGCGCCCAGCGACTGGGCCGCGAGCTCCGCGATGAGCCACTCCGGACGGTTGTCGCCCAGGACCGCGATGATCTCGCCGCGCTCCACGCCCAGCTCCGCCAGTCCCAGCGCGAAGTCGCGCACCCGATCGCGGTACGTGCTCCACGTCGTGGGCATCCAGATCCCGTAGCGCTTCTCCTGCATCGCGACGGCGTCGGGGGTCGCCTCCGCGTGCCGCTGCAGCAGCTGCGGCATCGTGTGCGCGATGTCGTGGCGCGGCCGGTCGATGACTGCACCGCTGTCGGCAGGATGCTGCGCGGTCATGCCGCGGCCCCCGCTCCCAGGTAGGCCTCGATGACGCGCGGGTTGTCCATGACCTCGCGGGGCGTTCCGTCGCCGATCACACGGCCGAAGTCCAGGACGGTCACGCGGTTCGAGATGTCCATGACGACGTTCATGTCGTGCTCGATGAGGACGATCGAGACACCGGCCAGCTCGTGGACGTCCAGGATGTAGCGGGCCAGGTCCTCCTTCTCCTCCGCATTCATGCCGGCCATCGGCTCGTCCAGCAGGAGCAGCGACGGCTGCATCGCCAGGGCGCGGCCCAGCTCGACCCGCTTCTGGATGCCGTAGGCCAGCATCCCCACCGGCTTCTGCCGGTGCGCCTGGAGCTTGAGCAGGTCGATGACCTCCTCGACGATCTCCCGGTGCTCGATCTCCTGGCGGCGCGCGGGCCCCAGCCACAGCATCGAGGTGAGCACGTTGTGCCGCATGTGGATGTGGCGGCCCAGCATCATGTTCTCCAGCACCGTGAGCTGGTCGAACAGCTCGATGTTCTGGAAGCTGCGGGCCACGCCCAGCCGCGCGACGCGGTTGGGCGGCAGGCTGGTGAGCGCGCGCTCGCGCACATCCAGGTCCTCGATGTCCGCGACGGGTGCGCCCGAGGCCGCCCGCGGGTCCGCGGCCAGCCCACCCCCGCGAGCCACGTCGTCAGCGACATAGCGCAGCACGACGGAGCCGGAGGTGGGGCGGTAGAGACCGGAGATGCAGTTGAGCAGCGAGGACTTCCCCGCTCCGTTGGGCCCGATGATCGCGTGGATCGTGCCGGACTCGACCGTCATGTTCACATCGGCCAGGGCCGTGACACCGCCGAACCTCAGTGTGAGGTCCTCGACCCGCAGCAGCGGCTGCCCCGGGGGCATCGAGCTCCCGTTGAGTGAGTGTCTGTAGGCGCGTGTTCGCACGTATCTGCTCCTCGGAGAGATGGACGAGGAGCCTGGAGCGCCCTCGCTTCCGGAAGTGACGTCTGTCACGTCATGCGATCAGAGTACGGTTCCACTATGCTGAATGCAATACCTGCTATCGCGACATCTGATTTCATTCCGAGACGCACTCTCGGAACGGCCGGATGATGTGAGAGCCTCGACGACAGGCAGGCCGCACCGGGATGCGTTGTCCCGCGGCTGACGGACGACGGACGGTGGTGTGCGGTGACCGATGGAGGCGCCCCCAAGGGAGGGCTCGGAACGATCCGGAATGCCACCCTGCTCATGGATCTGCTGGCCCGGAGTCCCCATCTGCACCAGCTGACGGATCTGGCGCAGCAGTCCGGGATGACCGTGCCCACGGTCCACCGTCTGCTGCGCTCGCTGGTGCACGCGGAATACGCGATCCAGGATCCCGCGACCTCCCGCTACGGACTGGGCCCCGCCGTCCTGCGGCTGGCGGTCCATCAGATGTCCGGCAGCCCGGTCCTCTCCGCACTCAATCCGTTCCTCATCGGACTGCGGGACCAGCTGCAGGCGACGATCGGCGTCCACGTGCTCATCGCCTCGGAGGCCGTGTGCATCGACCAGGTCGAGGCGCACGATCGCGGTCCGTTCCGCCGCCCGCTCCACGCCTCACCCGCACTGGACTCGGCCGCCGGGCGCATCCTCGCGGCCCACGCATCCGATGACGAGTGGGAGCGGATCGCCGCCGAGCACCCGGACCTGCAGGCGATGCGCGATCAGTGGCGCACCGCGCACCACGTCGTCTGCGCCTCGACCGATCCCACCGCTCCGGACCAGATCGCCGTCCCGGTCGCCGCCGCGGACGGCACCGTCGTCGCCGCCCTCACAGCCGACCTCCAGCCCGGATCGGACCCGCAGCCCATCGCCGCGGCCCTGCTGCGCACGGCCGTGTCCGGCGGAAGGAGCATCCCCCATGCCTGAGCCGACACCCGCCTGGCTGGAGCAGCTGGCCCAGGACGTCCGCGCCGAGTGGCAGCCCATCGTCGACGCGCTGGAGTGGGAGACCCCGCCGCGCGCCGTATGGGAGCCGCCGGCCGCGCCGGGATCCGGCGGCACCTGGTGCCCCGGCGGCGCGATCGACGTCGCCCGGAACCTGGTCCACCGGCACGCGGAGGCGAACGGCGACCGCGTCGCGATCCACTGGGAGGGCGAGCCGGGCGACCGCAGCAGCCTCACGTACGCGCAGCTGTCGCACGAGGTCGACCGTGCCGTCGACGCCCTGCGCGGCCTGGGGGTGGGCTCGAACGACGTCGTCGCCCTGCACACGGGCTGGCTCCCGGAGACCGTCATCACGATGATCGCGTGCATGAGCATCGGCGCCTCGTGGTCCATGCTGCCGGTGTCGCTGCCGTCCGAGGCCCTGGGTCTGCGCATCGAGCAGCTGTCCCCCACCGTCCTCCTCACCCAGGACGGCGCGTGGCGCCGGGGCACGGTCCTGCCGCTCAAGTCCCGGGCGGACGAGGCCCTGGCCAGCACCTCCAGCATCGAGACCACCGTCGTCATCCGCCGGACCGGCATGGACGTGGCCTGGTTCCACGGGGACGTCTGGTACGCGGATCTGCTGGGAGACACCGCGCCCGAGGCCCCGGCTCAGTCGGAAGCCCCGGTCCAGTCACCTGCCCAATCCGAGGCTACGGCTCAGCCGGCACCTCCGGTCCGGTCAGCGGCGCTGCCGCCGGACCACGTCCTCTGCACCCGGCAGCAGGCGTCCGGGGCACCCACCGCCCGTCTCACGGAGCACACGGTCGCGGGTGTCCTCCTGCAGTCCGCCGCCGTGCACCGCGCGGTGCGCACGGGCCCGGTCGTCTGGTGCGCCTCCGATGTGTCGTGGGCGGTCTCGACCTGGCACGGCCTCATCGGCCCCCTCCTCCACGGCGACACCGTCGTCCTCTACGAGGGGACGCTCGACGTCCCCGACCACCAGCGGACCCTCGACATCATCGAGCGCTTCGACGTCTCGACCCTCATCACGACCCCGTCCGTCATGCG
>DWZY01000237.1 GCA_019117325.1 Candidatus Brevibacterium intestinigallinarum | reverse complement strand
TCACCGTCACCCAGCACGACCTGCCCGTCAAGACGGTCGTCTACAACAACGACTCGCTCAACTTCGTCGAGCTGGAGATGAAGGCCGCCGGCTTCGTCACCCACGCCACGGATCTCAACAGCCCGAACTTCGCGGCCGTCTCCGAGGCCGTGGGCATCCGCGGCTTCCGGGTCGAGGACCCCAAGGACCTCGAGTCAGCGGTGCAGGAGTTCCTCGCCCACGACGGACCCGCCCTGCTGGACGTCGTCGTGGAGCGGCAGGAGCTGTCGATGCCGCCCACCATCAAGGCGGAGCAGGCCGCCGGTTTCGCCCTCTTCGCGATCCGCACCGTGCTCTCCGGTCGCGGGACGGAGCTCATCGATCTGGCGAAGGCGAACATGCGCCAGCTGCTCTGAGTCCCTCCCTGCAGAGCAGAGCCGTACTCCAGCCGGCCCGCGCACGCTACTGGTTCTTCAGCTCGCTGCGGGGCGCGATGACGATGCGCGGCGTCTTGTCCGGATCCATCCAGCGCAGCAGGGTCTTCGCCTGGGCGGTGGAGACGGAGACGCAGCCCGCAGTCGATCCCTTCCCATGCGTGTGCAGGAAGATCGCGGACCCGCGCTTGGGCGTGCCCTTGGGGTTGTACCCGATGACCGCCGCGTGGTTGTACTGGTAGTAGTCGCTCAGCACCTCGGCCGCATGTGCGGGGCAGCCGGCGTCCGGGGCGTCCATCCACGAGTTGTAGTGCGGGGAGGTGGAGCGCCCGCACCACTGATCGTTCCCGTCGACCTTCCGGTACTCGATCGCGGTGCCGGACGGTTTCGCGCTGGTGCCGAACGCGAAGGGGACCTTGTACTGCCCCATGGGGGTCTTCCCGTCGCCCTCGTACTTGGCGCTGGCTGTCGCGAGCCCGTTGTATCCGAAGCGGGCCTGCGTGAACCGGTGCGCGCGGGTCCACGTCCCGCTGCTGCCCAGCTCCCACAGCTCGACGGTGCCGCGTGTGGAGCTGCGGCCGGCGGTGTGCGCGATGATCAGCTGGCGGCCCCCGTCCGGCACCACGCCGTAGGGCAGGCCCTTCCGGGTGACGTCGGCAGAATCGGCCTTCTTGTCCGCACCGCCCTTCTGCTTCGAGTCGTCCGCCTCATCGACGACACCGGGTGACAGGTCGACGACGCCGGGCGACAGCTCCAGCGGCTGAGCCGACGCCACTGTCGAGGTGAGATTCGGCGCCGCGGCTGCGGACTGTGGGGCGGAGAGTGCAAGGGTCACGGCAGAGACGGCGGCCGCGGCTGCGACCACCCGAAGGGGGAAGTTCATCTCCTCAGTATGCACAGGACGGCGCCGGTGTGGCCGCGAACACACCGAACGCCCCACCGTGACGCTTCGTGACAGCGCCATCGCGCACCGTGTCCCGTCTGCCCCACTCTTGTCCCGATCGACAGCACGAGTGAGCGGGGAGAAGGACGATGGCAGAGACGGCGGGCGCGCAGGGCTCGGGGATCCGCGAGGAGCTCGCGGGCCGCAGGCGCAAGCGCAACATCCTGCTGGGTGTGGGCGCCGGAGTCGCGGCGATCGCCGTCGTCGCGGGTGTGACACTCGCGGTGACCGGAGGCGATGGCGACGGTGCGGGGAGCGAGGAGCGGCTGTCGCTGCGCCTGGCGACCTCGGAGGACAACGCGTACTTCGACGCGGTCGCGGAGGTGGCCGGTGAGAACGGCCTCGACGTCGATTGGGTCAACCTCGATGACTGGGTGCTGCCCAACTCCGAGGTCTCCAGCGGCGCCCTGGACGGCAACGCCTTCCAGCACATCCGGTTCCTCGCCACCTACAACGAGCAGAACGACGACGACATCGTCCCCCTCTTCACGACGGTCGTGACCCGATGGGGCCTCTTCTCCCCGGAGATCGACTCGCTCGAGGACCTGCCGGATGGAGCGAATGTCGCGATCCCCGACGACGCGGCGAACTCCGCCCGCGCACTGGGCGTTCTGGAGCGCGCGGACCTCATCACGCTGCGCGAGGGCGCGGGCGGCCTCGCGTCGCTGGACGACATCGAGGAGAACCCGAAGGACCTCACCTTCACGGAGCTCCAGGCGACGACGATCCCGCAGCAGTACGACGATCCGTCGCTGGACGCGGTGGTCGTGGGCTCGAACTACTTCGACCCCAGCCAGGAGATCACGATCGAGGACGCGCTCGTCGCCGATGACCCGACGGGCGACGAGACCCTCCAGTACGCGAACGTCATCGCGACGACTCCGGACAACGCGGACAACCCCGCCTGGGACGTCCTGCGCGAGGCCTACGACGACCCCCGGGTCGAGGAGGCGATCGACGAGGAGCACTTCGGACGCATGATCCGCCTCGACATCGAGGACGATCGCCTGCAGAAGGCATTCGAGACGGTGACGGAGGAAGCCGCGAGCGCCTCCTGACGCCCGCGTCTCCTGACACACGCACCTCCTGACGCACGCACCTCCTGACGCACGCGCGCCCGGGGCAGCCGCATGGCTGCCCCGGGCGCGCTCAGTGCACCGGGTGGTCCTCAGAGGCGGACGTCGGGCCGCCAGGTCCGGGGGGCCTCGGGCCCGTCGTCCGCGACGTCTGCAGCATCCGTCTCCTCGGCCTCGGGCAGCCCCAGCTGGTCGACGGTCTCGCCCTTGATGTCCTTCCGGCGGCGGCGCGCAGTCAGCAGGTGGCGCAGGCCGGCCAGGACGTCCGCGTCCTTGAGCGCGGAGCTGGAGGCGGGGTCGAGGTCCGGCGGGAAGTGGGTGGGCATCGTGCCGAAGGCGCTCGCCGCGTTCTTCACGACGGTGTTCGCCATCATCCGGTTGGCCGTGCCGCCCACGATGGCGCCCACGCCGAAGGGCAGGGCGCGACCCACGACGGATCCGCCGGTGCGGGCGGCGTACGTGCGGATGAGCTTCTTCCGCAGCTTGCGGACCAGCGGGTCGATGAGCGCGGACGGCAGCTGCCGCGTCACGAGCGCGCCGAAGTTCGCGTGGACGGCCGGCCCGCCATCCACCTGCTGCGAGAACTGGCGGACCAGGTCCTTGCCCGCGCTGCCCAGCATGAGGCCCATGACGAGGGCGTTGGCGCGCGCGGGGTCCTTCACCTGGAGGTCGTGCAGCTCGGCCAGCGACTGCGCGTAGAGCGCGGACATCTCGAGGAAGCCGCCGGTCTCCACCGCCGCCAGGCCCAGGGCCGCACCGGTGCCCAGGCCGGGGACGACCGCGGTCGCGCCCACCGCGGCACCGCCGCCGGTCGTGAGGTTGACGTAGTGCTTGCGCAGGATCTCTGCGATCTCTGCGGGAGTGGCGTGCGGATTGCGGCGGCGGACGCTGCGGATGTACGCGAGGACGACGGGCCGCTGGACGGACAGGGCCCGGCCCAGGAGTGTCTGCGCGTGGGGGCGGAGCTCGCCGTTCTTCGTGAACGCGAACTTCGACGCCGTGCCGATCTTCTGCTGTGCGCTGCTGGTCGTGGTCATCGGTCCTCCTCGGGGCCT
>DWZY01000236.1 GCA_019117325.1 Candidatus Brevibacterium intestinigallinarum | reverse complement strand
TCGTGTTCGAACAGTGCGCGCGGCATGTCGCCGCAGCATGCCGCCGCAGCATGCCGCAGCGCCACCGGCGCCGGACGGGTCCCCTAGAGCGGTGTGGAGTGGGGCTTGTCGCGGCCCAGCCGCCGCTCCTGGGGCACGCCCGCGGCCTCGCAGACGGCCAGCCAGATCTCGCGCGGGCCCAGCCCGGCGGAGAAGGCCTCCGCCGGGGTGCGCGAGCCCAGGGAGCTCAGAGCGAGGTCCGTGTGCAGCGATGCAGCGCGGGCCGTGCCGAACTCGTCCTCCATGAGCTCCCAGTACAGCGCGTGACGCACGAGCCTGCCTCAGACCCGTCCGGCCAGGGCGGGTCCGTCCGCCAGGGAGTCCTGGGACAGGACGCGACGGGAGAGCTCGACGGGGACCGTGTCCGGGATCGCAACGCCTTCGTCCAGTGCGAACCGGTCGCTCACGTCGCGCAGGAGGGTCGAGACCGGCATCTCCAGTGCGCCGCAGATCGAGGCCAGGAGCTCGGAGGAGGCCTCCTTCTGCCCGCGCTCGATCTCACTGAGGTAGCCCAGCGAGACGCGCGCGTCCGAGGAGACCTCGCGCAGCGTCCGGCCCTGACGACGGCGGGCGGTGCGCAGAGCATCACCGATCTCGATGCGCAGGAGAGTCATGCGAATCCTTTCTAGCCGACGCCCGCCGCCGCGGGGCGGCGACGACACTCACATCCATCCAACCGCTGCCGGACGGAATCTGTTCCCGCAACCCTACAGGCGGCCCCTGACACATTCCTGCGCGTGGCACATTCCCGCGCGCCGCGGCGGGCTAGTCCTCCGGGAGCGCCGAGAGGAGCAGGTGCATACCCGCGGCCACGGTGTCCCGGCGGATCGTCTCGCGGTCCCCGTCCAGCGCGAGCCTCTGCACGACGGGGGCGGCGTCCTCCCGGTCGAGGGCGAGGAAGACAGTGCCCACCGGCATCCCGTCCTGCGGGTCCGGTCCGGCCACGCCCGTGCAGGACAGTCCGATCGAGGCCGCGCACGCCAGCCTGGTCCCGCGGGCCATCTGCGCCGCGACGTCCGCGTCCACCGCACCGCGTCGGGCCAGCAGGTCCGCGTCGACACCGGCCAGGGTGTGCTTCGCATCTGTCGCATACGTGATGAGCCCGCCCCGCAGCACCGCCGAGGCGCCGGGCACGCTTGCCAGAGTCGCCGCGAGCAGTCCCGCGGTGAGCGATTCGCACGTCGCGACCGTCAGCCGGGCTGCGGTGAGGAGCCGGATCGCGCGCGCGGCCGTGCCCTCAAACGCCGCTCCCCCGCCGGTCCCGGCCTCGGGCGTCATGCCGCTCGCGCCTCCCGCACGAGGCGTGCCGCCTTGACGCAGTAGTCCGCGCCGGTCACGAGAGTCACGACGATCGCGGCAGTCAGGACGATCCAGGCGGCGATCGTCCAGCCCAGCGCGACGGCGTGCGGCAGCCACACGAGTGCCGGCACCCAGAGGATCAGCATGCCCAGCGCGACGGTCTGGAGCACGGTCTTGAGCTTCCCGCCCTTCGACGCGGGCAGGACGACCCACCGGATGATGACGAACCGCAGTGCCGTGATGCCCAGCTCGCGGACCAGGATGACGATGGGCACCCACAGCGGCAGCGTCCCGACGATCCACAGCCCGATGAGGGCGGCCGCCATGAGCGCCTTGTCCGCGATCGGGTCCGCGATCTTGCCGAAGTCCGTGATGAGGTTCCAGCGGCGGGCCAGCGTGCCGTCGATCCAGTCGGTCACCATCGCGCCGGCGAAGACGACGAACGCCCACGTGCGCAGGACCGCGTCCTCACCGTTTCCCATCAGCAGGAGCACGACGAACACGGGCACCAGCAGGATCCTCAGCACCGTGAGCGCATTGGGCAGGTTCCAGTTGCTGGGCGCCGGGGCTCCCGTCGTCGTCTCGTTCACGCCCTCCAGCCTATCCGGCCCACAGCCCGCGCGGGCACGGCCCTCACCGGCCGGTCAGCTCCCACGCGTCGTCGGAGGACTCCTCGACGATCTCCAGGCCCGTCGCCTCGTCGTAGATCCGACCGTCGCCGGCTGCCGTCGCGCTGTCGCCCGGCACGTCGTCGCCGAGGCCGTCGTCGGCCGGGTCCCACCCGTCCGGATCCCCAGCAGCGGCCTCGGGGGCCGCGGGCGGCTCCTCCCCGCGGATGACCGCGAGCGTGGCGGGCAGGTCCTCCGGCCTCACGAGGACGTCGCGGGCCTTCGATCCCTCCGAGGCGCCCACGACCCCGCGGGACTCCATGAGGTCCATGAGGCGACCGGCCTTCGCGAAGCCCACGCGCAGCTTGCGCTGGAGCATCGAGGTCGAGCCGAACTGGGTCGTGATGACGAGCTCGGCCGCCTGCAGGAGCAGGTCGAGGTCGTCGCCGATCTCCTCATCGATCTGCTTCTTGGGCGCCTCGACCGCGACGTCCTCCCGGTAGACCGGGGACAGCTGAGACTTGACGTGCGCGACGACGTCCTCGATCTCCGACTCGTTCACCCACGCTCCCTGCACGCGCATGGGCTTCGCCGCACCCATCGGCAGGAAGAGCGCATCGCCCTGGCCGATCAGCTTCTCTGCGCCCGGCTGGTCGAGCACGACGCGGGAGTCCGCGAGCGACGAGGTCGCGAACGCCAGGCGCGAGGGCACGTTCGCCTTGATGAGACCCGTGACGACGTCGACGGAGGGTCGCTGCGTCGCAAGCACCAGGTGGATGCCCGCGGCGCGTGCCAGCTGCGTGATGCGCTGGATGCTCGCCTCGACATCGCGGGGGGCGACCATCATGAGGTCCGCCAGCTCGTCGACAACGACCAGGAGGTACGGGTACGGGTGCAGCTCGCGCTCGGAGCCCGGCGGCACGCTGATGCGTCCCTCGCGGACCGCCTTGTTGAACTCCTTCACGTGCTTGAACCCGAAGTGGGCGAGGTCGTCGTAGCGCGCGTCCATCTCCCGCACGACCCACTCGAGGGCCTCGGCGGCCTTCTTGGGGTTCGTGATGATGGGCGTGATGAGGTGCGGGATCCCCTCGTAGATCGTGAGCTCGACCCGCTTGGGGTCGACGAGGATCATGCGGACCTCGTCCGGGGTCGCCCGCATCATGATCGAGGTGATCATCGAGTTGATGAAGCTCGACTTGCCGGCGCCGGTCGCACCCGCGACCAGCAGGTGCGGCATCTTCGACAGGTCCGCGACGACGAAGCCGCCCTCGACGTCCTTGCCGACGCCCATGACCATCGGGTGATCGGTCTTCCGCGCCGCGTTGGACCGCAGCACGTCTCCCAGCGACACCGTCTCGCGGTCCGTGTTCGGGATCTCGATGCCGATGGCCTTCTTGCCCGGGATGGGCGAGAGGATCCGCACGTCCGCACTGGCAACGGCGTACGAGATGTTCTTCGACAGCGCCGTGACCTTCTCGACCTTGGTGCCGGGCGCCAGCTCGACCTCGTAGCGGGTGACGGTGGGTCCGCGCGAGAAGCCGGTGACCTCCGCGTCGATCTTGAACTGCTCGAGGACGTCGCGCAGCGCCTCGACGACCCGGTCGTTCGCCTCCGACCGCTCCTTGGGCGGCGGGCCCGCCGTGAGGGAGTCGGACGACGGCAGCGTGTAGGTGACGTCTCCGTTGAGCTCCAGCTGCGCGACGCGCTGCGGCAGCTCGCCGGTGGCCTGCGGGGCCGGGGTGGAGACGGTGGGAACGGTGGCCGTGTCGGCCTCGGCGGGGTCCGTCGCAGCGGGCTCTGCGCCGCGTCCGGGCATCGCCCGCGTCTCGTCCTCCATCCCGACGGACCGGCGCAGCTTCGCGGCCTCCTTCTCCGCCTTCGTGGGACGGCGTTCGCCCGGCCGGTAGGCGGGCTCGTCCGCCGGCTCCGAGGCCGCGTCGACGTCGTAGACGTCCGTGCTCCGCTTCCGTGACGGTGAACCCGTGCTCGGAGCGGCAGTCTCATCGACCTCGGCGTCGTGGATGTACGCCTTGTCGTAAGCGGTGTCCTTCTCCGCCTCGTGCTGCCGCACCTCGGCCGCCTCGTCC
>DWZY01000235.1 GCA_019117325.1 Candidatus Brevibacterium intestinigallinarum | reverse complement strand
TGTCATGGTCGGTCGGCGGTTCCGTCTGGACACCCCGCAGCCGGCCACCCCGGAGGCGGTCGTCGAGACGGTCGCCGCGGTGGTCGCCGGGCTGGGTGCGTCCGCTGCCGCGGACGGCCACCTCGATTCCGCCGAGGCCGTGGCCGGGCTGCCGCTGGGCTGCGCGTTCCCAGGGGTGATCCGTGCGGGCGCCGTCCTCTTCACCGGCAACCTCGCCGACAGCTTCGTGGGCTTCCCGCTCGCGGACGCTCTCACAGACCGGCTGGGGACAGAGGCCTGCCTGGCGAATGACGCGGACGCCGCGGGCCTCGCGGAGATGGCGTACGGCGCAGGCCAGGATCACCTCGACCGGACCGTCATCATGACGACGCTGGGCACCGGGATCGGGACGGCACTCTTCTCCCGCGGGCACCTGTTCCCGTACACGGAACTGGGACACCTCATCGTCGACGGCGTCCCCGCGGAGACGCGGACGTCGGTCGCCGCGATGAAGCGGGAGGGCTACGACATGGCGGAATGGTGCCGCCGCCTCACGGTCTACTACGGCGAGCTGGAGCGCCTCTTCTGGCCGGACCTCTTCATCGTGGGCGGCGGGATCTCGAAGCGGGCGGCGGAGTTCCTGTCCTCGATCGAAGTCAGCACCCCACTGCGCCCGGCGCAGCTGCTGAACAACGCGGGCATCGTGGGAGCGGGACTGCTGGGCGCGCAGGGCGGACGCATCGACGCACCCGCGGCGCTGGAGGGGTGAGGACAGGCCGCCTGTACGCCGGGTTCTGTTCGTGCGCCCGGTCACCCGGACGCACGCGACGACCATCTGTCTGGGACCACTGTCACCAGCGGCCTCGAGCGATCCACCCGACGGCTCGGGCGAGCAGCCCTCGAACGCCGTCTGTCCGATCTTGCACCGGGTGGGGTTTGCAGAGCAGCCGCAGTCACCTGCGGCCCTGGTGGTCTCTTACACCGCCGTTTCACCCTTACCCGCCGCCGGATCACTCCGATGACGGGCGGTCTGCTTTCTGTTGCACTGTCCCGCGGGTCGCCCCGGGTGGCCGTTAGCCACCACCCTGCTCTGAGGTGCCCGGACGTTCCTCAGCCCAACGGCTTTCGCCGGTGTCGGGCCGCGGCCGTCCAGCGACCTGTCCTCGACGGACCATCGTACCGTCCCACGCACCACCCCGTGGTCCACGCTGCTCTCTGCGCGCGATAGGGTCCTTCGGGTGTCCCGACCGGGCACTCGCACCCACCAGCTCCGGAGGTCCCCCACGTGCCCATCCTGCTGCCGCCCTCCGAGGGCAAGACCGCGCCCTCATCCGGTGCACCGCTGGACCTGGGCGCTCTCTCCTTCCCGGAACTGGCAGACGAGCGCGAAGCGATGCTCGAGGCACTGGTCACCACCTCGTCGCGGGAGGATGCATCGCAGCTGCTGGGCGTGGGCGCCTCGCTCGAGGAGGAGGTCCGCAGGAACCTGCAGTTGGAGACCGCCCCGACCGCACCCGCCCGCGAGGTGTACACCGGTGTGCTGTTCGCAGCGCTCGAAGCCCACACCCTCGCCGAGGTCCCGATCGCCAAGCGCGCAGCCGTCCATGTCATGTCCGGACTCTTCGGCATCGTCGGGATCGATGACCCGATCCCGGCGTACCGCCTGTCCATGGGCGCGCAGCTGACCGAGCTGGGGCGAGCCAAGACGTGGTGGCGGCCTCGGCTGAAGCCCGTGCTCGACACAGCCTTCGCCGATGAACTCACCATCGATTGCCGCTCCGCCGACTACAGGGCGGCCTGGCCCGGCTCCCCGCAGCACACGGTGACGATCGACGTCGTGCAGATCCGCGGCGGCGTCCGGAAGGTCGTCTCGCACTTCGCGAAGCACACGCGCGGCGAACTGGTGGGCCGCCTCCTGCGCAGCCCCGACCTACTCCCGACGAACGCAGACGACCTGGCGACGGCGGCCTCGGCGTGGTACCGGGTCGAGCTCATCCAGCCGGCGCGGAAGCCCGCCTCGCTCACGGTCGTACTGGACGAGGCCTGAGCCGGCTCAGGCGAGCTTGAGCAAGAGCGTCCCGCAGCTGTCGCAGTCCAGGAGGCCTCCGACCTCCAGGTTGCGGTACGTATCCGCGATGACGCCGGACAGCTGGGCGCCGCAGGCACCGCACGCACCGGCGGTCACGACGGCCGCGGGCGGGTAGTCGCCCTCCGTGCGCAGTCGGCCGTGAAGGGACGCCGGGATGCGCGCGAGGAGCTCGGTGCGCATCTGCTCGTGGGCGGCCAGCTCACCGGCGATCCGCTCGCCCTCGCTGGCACGCTCCTGCTGCAGGAGTCGGCCCCGCTCTGCGATCTGCTCAGCCTGGGCACGGGTCTCCGCGACCCTGGCCTCGGCCGCATCGGCCGCCTCGAGCTCCTCCATCTCCTCGAGCTCGACCTCCTCGATCGTGGCCCGCAGGCCGGCGATCTCGTCCTGGAGTGCCAGGAGGTCGCGGGAGACGAGCCCCGTGCCGTCGTTGAGCTTCGTCTCCGTCCGGGTCACGCGCTCGCGCAGATCATCGGCGCGGTTCTCCGCCGCCCGGGCCGCAGCTGCGTGCTGCTGCTGTGTGGCGGTCTGGTCCTCGAGCGCGGCCTTCGTCTCGCCGTGCTGCTGGGCCAGCGACCGCAGCTCCTCCAGTCGCTCCGTCTGCTTCGCCTCGTGGTGGAGCGCGCGCACCTGCGCACCCTCCTCGATCCAGTCGCGCAGCGCCGTCGTCTGTTCCGCCGTCAGCTGTGTCTCAGCCATCCCAGCCCTCCTGTCCGATCCGCAGGGTCCATGCGTCCGTGCAGCGGGTGGAGACGCGGATCTGCACGTCCCAGCCCGCCGCCGTCACGGCCGCCCGCAGCTGCTCCGCCGCCCCGTCCAACCACAGGGACTCGGAGGCCCAGTGCGAGATGTCGATGAGGTGCGGGGTGCCGTCACTGCGGTTCGCGGTGTCACGCGCCTCGGTCGCGGGGTGATGGCGCAGGTCCGAGGTGATGTAGACCTGCGCGCCGGACGCGCGCACCTCGTCGAAGAGGCTGTCACCCGCTCCCCCGCACACCGCGACCCGCTCGACCGGAGCGTCCGGATCCCCGGCGATCCGCACCCCGGTCGCGGTGGCCGGCAGCGCATCCGCCAGGCGCTGTGCGATCTCCCGGACGGTCGTGGCCTCCACGCTCCCCACCCGTCCGACGCCCACGCCCTCCGGTGCGCCGGGAGTGGGGTAGAGCGTTCCCTCGACACGGGCGCCCAGAACATCGAGGAGTGCATCGGAGACGCCGCCCAGCTGGGAATCCGCATTCGTGTGCGCGGCGAGATGGGCGATGCCGGACCGCACCAGGCGCGTCACCTGCCCACCTTTGAGGGTATCCGCGGCAATCGTCGTGACGCCCCGCAGAAGGAGGGGGTGGTGCGTGAGGAGGAGGTCAGCGGAGGTCTCCTCGGCCTCGGCGATGATCGCGTCCGTCGGGTCGACGGCCAGGAGGATCGAGGAGATCGGAGCGGCGGGATCGCCGACCGTGAGGCCCACGGAGTCCCAGGACACCGCGTAGGACTCCGGCCACAGGTCATCGATGAGGG
>DWZY01000234.1 GCA_019117325.1 Candidatus Brevibacterium intestinigallinarum | reverse complement strand
CCGTGAGACCGCTGATGATGCGGTCATGAGCCGTCCCGCCCACGACGCGGACGACAGCCGTCCGGCGGAGGATGCGAGCCAGGACAGCTCGGTCGCGGAGTCCGCGGGGCCTCGGACGCGGTCGGTCTTCGCCGGGTCCGCGCAGACCAGTGGACCCACCGTTGCGGAGACGCTGGCCCGCCGGCGCAGCCCGGGGGAGTGGACGCCCGCCGTCCTGCCCACTCCCCGGTACGTCGACGCCGAGCCCGCGACGCCCGCGGAGCCGGCACCCGTCGTCGCGGACGCGTCCTCGTACGCGCTGACCCCGGCGGACAAGGAGTCGCTGGCGGAGCAGTTCGCGGAGGAGCTGGGCTACCGGCCCGCACTCACCGACGCCGCAGCCGCAGACACCCGGACCGAGGACGGCCCGCTGGGTCACGGACGCACCGCCATCCGCGGCCGGGGAGCCCCCACCGCGGACGGCACGCGTCCGCACAGCACTCGTGACTCCGCCGCTCCGGCGCAGCTGGGCGACATCCTGGCCCGTCGCCGGGCCTGAGGCGCGCAGACCTCGCAGCCGGCGCAGACATGAGAACGGCCCCCACCATCTGGTGGGGGCCGTTCACTGCTGTGGGGGCTCCTGCGCCTCACCGGGGTGAGGCGCAGGAGGCCCGATCAGACGCCGCGGGGGAGTGCGACGTACTTGGTCTCCAGGTACTCGTCGATGCCCGTCGAGCCGCCCTCGCGGCCCAGACCGGACTGCTTGACACCGCCGAACGGCGCGGCCGGGTTCGACACGAGACCGGTGTTGAGGCCGATCATGCCGGACTCGATGCGCTCGGACAGGTGCATCGAACGCTGCAGGTCACGGCAGAAGAGGTAGGCGGCCAGACCGTACTCGGTGCTGTTCGCCAGCTCGATGGCCTCGTCGTCCGTCTCGAACGTGACGATCGGGGCGACGGGGCCGAAGATCTCCTCGACGCGCAGCGTCGCGTTCTCCGGGACGTCCGTCAGCACCGTGGGGGCGAAGAAGTAGCCGTCGCCCTCGATCTTCTTGCCGCCGGTCAGGACGGTCGCACCGGCGCTGACCGCCTGGTCGACGAGCTCCGCGACCTTGTCCAGCTGGTCCTGGTCGACCAGCGGGCCCACCTGGGTGCCCTCGACGAGGCCGTCGCCCACCGTCATGGCACCGATCCGGTCCGCGAGCTTCTGCGAGAACTCGTCTGCCACGGACTTCTGCACGTAGATGCGGTTGGCGGCGGTGCAGGCCTCGCCGTTGTTGCGCATCTTCGCCAGGAGCGCGCCCTCGACGGCCGCGTCGATGTCTGCATCGTCCATGACGAGGAACGGAGCGTTGCCGCCCAGCTCCATCGAGGTCTTCATGACGGTGTCCGCGGCCTGCTTCATGAGGTTGACGCCCACCTCCGTCGACCCGGTGAAGGAGATCTTGCGGGCGATGCCCGACTCCATCCAGGGGGTGACGACGCGGCGTGCGGAGGACGAGGTGACGACGTTGAGGACACCGTCGGGCAGTCCTGCGTCCTTGAGCGCGTCGACCAGCATGAACGACGTGAGCGGCGTGAGCTGCGCGGGCTTGAGCACCATCGTGCAGCCCGCTGCGATCGCGGGGCCGATCTTGCGGGTGCCCATCGCCAGCGGGAAGTTCCACGGGGTGATGAGGATGCACGGGCCCACGGGCTCGCGCGAGATCATGAGGCGGTTCTTCCCGTCCGTCGACTGGGTGAAGTCACCGCTGATGCGGACGGCCTCCTCGGAGAACCAGCGGAAGAACTCGGCGCCGTAGCCCACTTCTCCCTTGGCCTCGGCCAGCGGCTTGCCCATCTCTGCCGTCATGACCGCGGCGATGTCGTCCGCCCGCTCGGTCAGCAGTTCGAAGGCGCGGCGCAGGATCTCCGCGCGCTCGCGGGGAGCGGTGGCGGCCCAGTCGGCCTGCGCGTCGCGGGCGGCGTTGATCGCGTCGATCGCGTCAGCCTCGGAGCCGTCCGCGATCGTCGTGATGACACCGCCGGTGGCGGGGTTGCGGACCTCCAGGGTGCGGCCGCCCTCGGCATCGCGCCACTGCCCATTGATGAACAGTCCTGTGTTGAGCTTCTGGATGATGGGGGTAAGGTCCACGGCGTCTCCTTCGTGAATGGACGGTGAGTCCCGGACGGATGCCAGTGTACGTGCCGTGCGCCACATCGGCCGCGGACGTCTCATCCCTCAGAAGGATCCGGCGGCGCGGCGGGGTGCGGAGGCGTACGGTATCGGCATGAGCAAGACGACGAAGGGTTCGGAGCCCGCACTCGACACGACGGGCGGCATCGCTGCCGTCCGTCTCCACCGCGATGAGCAGCCGGACGGCTATCGCGTCCTCGTCGACCGGCTGTGGCCCCGCGGAGTGGCGAAGGCGGACCTGGACCACGACGAGTGGGACAAGGACGTGGCACCGTCGAACGAGTTGCGGAAGCGATTCCACGGCGGCGACCTGGGCTTCGACGCGTTCGCGCAGGAGTACGGCGGCGAGCTCGACGACTCGGATGCGCCCGCCGCACTGCTGGATCGGTTCGACGAGTCGACGAAGGACCTCCTCGTCCTCCTGTATGCCGCGAAGAGCGAGGAGCAGAACCACGCGCTCGTGCTGGCCGATCACCTGCGCGCGCTCGCGAAGGAGAAGAAGAAGTGACACGAACAGCAGAGACCGCGCAGGCACCCCTGATGTGGACCACGGCGACGGAGGCGGACGCCCCGGTCCTGTCCGCGCTCGTCGAGTCCGCCTACCGGGGCGAGGGGTCCCGAGCGGGCTGGACGACGGAGGCGGACCTGCTGGACGGACAGCGGCTGGACGTCGACATGGCACGGGAGATGGTGGGGGCCTCGGGCACGGTCGTCCTGCTCTTCCGGCCGCAGGAGGCAGACGCGGACAGCCAGCCGATCGCGTGCGTCCAGTTGGAGCAGCGGGACGGCGGCGTCGCGTACTTCGGCACCTTCGCGGTCGATCCGGCGCAGCAGGGCGGCGGGATCGGCACGCGCGTCATGGCGGTGGCGGAGGAGTTCGTCCGCGAGCAGTTCTCAGCGACCCGGATGCGCATGACCGTCATCCGGCAGCGGGAGGACCTCATCGCCTACTATGAGCGCCGCGGCTATGCGCCCACAGGTGAGAGCGAGCCGTTCCCCTACGGCCAGGAGCAGTTCGGCCAGCCCCGCCGCGATGACCTCGAGTTCATCGTGCTGGAGAAGCCGCTCGACTGATTGTTGACCGGAACGCACGAGGCGCCCTGACCATCTGATGGTCAGGGCGCCTCGTGCGTGTCTGCGCGGCGTCAGGCCAGTGCGCGTCAGCCGGCGATCATGGCGGGCACGACGAGGCCGCCCACCAGCAGGACCGGTCCCACGACGACCATCGACATGCCGAAGCGCATGAGGACGCTGGTGAGGCGGTCCTTCTCCTCACCGGGTGCCGTCGCGACGACGGTCGCACCCAGGGTGGAGAACGGCGAGACGTCGACGACGGCGGAGCACACGCCCAGGGCCGCGATGAGGGCCCAGCCGGGCAGGCTGCCGTCCGCCACCAGAGGCAGCGCCAGCGGGACGAGGGCCGCGAGGATGCCGGTGGTCGAGGCGAACGCGGACACGAGGCCGCCCACCAGGCAGAGTGCGAACGCGGCGATGAGCGGCGAGCCCAGCGCCTTCGCGCCGTCGCCCAGCAGCTCGACGGCACCCATCGTCTCGAGCACGCCCACGAACGTGATGATGCCGCCCACCAGGAGGACCGTCGACCAGTCGATGCGGACGACCGCCTCCTTCGCGCGGGAGGGCTTGAGCAGGAGCAGGATCGCGGACAGGCCGAAGCACAGGACGCCGATGTCCGGGTCGCCGCCCAGCGCCGCGACGACCACGACCGAGGCCAGGAGGACGAGGATCGCCGCCACCGTCGCGATCTGCTCCGGAGTGAAGGGACCCGTCGACGCGGGGGAGGCCTGCGCGGAGGCGTCCTCCGCGCTGAAGCGGGCGTCGTCGTCATCGCCCTCGC
>DWZY01000233.1 GCA_019117325.1 Candidatus Brevibacterium intestinigallinarum | reverse complement strand
CCATGACTCGAGCAGCGCAGATCCGCACCGTCACCAAGCGGCTGGACACCTTCCACTCCGCCTCGTACTTCGCACCCGCTATGGCGGAGGCCCTCACGGACGTCGGCCTGCCGCCCGTCACCCACTACCTGGCGCAGCGCTCCGCGCCGCTGGGCGTGGCCTCCCCGGAGCTGGTCGTCGCGACCTTCTTCAACTACGCGCCCGACTACGTGGAGCAGCAGATCCCGTCCTGCTGGGAGTCCGTCCGCCCCGAGGACGCGACTGCCGCCCGCCTGCGCGGTGTCGAGACACTGTCCCAGCAGCTCCTCGACTCCGACGGCCCTGCTGCCGTGGGCCTGGATGCTGACGGGATCAGTGCGCTCGCAACCCGCATCGCCGAGGCCGTCCAGCCCGTCCTCGACGTGCAGCCGATCAGCGGCCGGCCCCTCTACGCCGCGCACGTCGCGGCGCTGCGAGCCCACACCACTCCGGCGGCGAATCCCGCGCTCCAGCCGCTGGTCGACCTGTGGCGCGCGATCACCCTCCTGCGGGAGTGCCGGGGAGATGCGCACATCGGCGCCCTCGTGACGGTGGGGCTGACCGGCCTCGAGGCGATCATCCTCGACAGCGCGACCGGCCGCTCCTTCTACCCCTGGTCCATGCGGAAGACTCGCGGATGGACGGAGGAGCAGTGGCGCGAGGCGGCACAGGTCCTCACCGACCGCGGACTGCTGGATGGCCCCGGCGACGACGCGCAGCTGACGGAGGCAGGCGTTGCGCTCAAGGAGGAGGCCGAGGCCCGCACCGACGCCGCGGTAGACGCCGCATGGTCCGTGCTCACCGATGAGCAGCTGGCCGCTCTCGCGGATGACGCGAAGATCATCGCGAAGCTGGTGCTGAGCTCCGGAGCCCTGCCCTCGCGCCTCTTCGGCCACGGCAGCGACGCGAAGAAGAGCTGAGACGACGGCGGCTGGCCGGTCCCGTCAGGGGACCGGCCAGCCGCTGTTCTCTGTGAAGGTGAGTGAGCCAGCCCGAGGGCCGCTCAGTCCTCCGTCTGTGCGAAGGCCTCGACGACCGCGGTCGCCATCGTCTTCGCCTGCTCCGAGGACGGCTCCTTGTCGCGGAACACGGCCTTCCGGTAGTAGGCCAGCTCGCGGATCGAGTCCTGGATGTCGCCCAGCGCGCGGTGGCCGCCGGTCTTCTCCGGTGACTGGAAGTAGGCGCGGGGGAACCAGCGGCGGGCCAGCTCCTTGATCGTCGAGACATCGAGGATCCGGTAGTGCAGGTGATCGACGATCTGCGGCATCTGCTTGACGAGGAACGTCTTGTCCGTGCCCACCGAGTTGCCCGCCAGCGGCGCCTTGCCCGCCTGGGGGACGTGGCTGCGGATGTAGGCGAGCACCTGCGCCTGCGCGTCCTCGACCGTCGTGCCGGACTCCAGCTGCGTGATGAGCCCGGATTCCGTGTGCATGTTCGTGACGAACTCGCCCATGTTCTCCATCGCCCGCTCCGACGGCTTGATGACGATGTCGATGCCCTCATCCACCGGGGTGAGGTCGAAGTCGGTCACGATGGCCGCGACCTCGATCAGTTCGTCGACCTCCAGGTCGAGGCCGGTCATCTCGCAGTCGATCCACACGATTCTGTCTGAAGCCATGGCCCGATCCTATGCCGTGGGCCGGACACCGCGCCCGCCGGTGCCGGGTCCGCGCTGACTCAACGCCCGCAGCGAGCCCGCTCCGGCGTAGTCTGGCGGGATGACACGACTCTCCGCGGACCGTGCCCCCGGCTGGCTGCGCGTGCTGCTGCCGGCAGTGCTGATCCTCGTCTGGCTGGCCGGTGCGGGCGTGGGCGGCCCGTACTTCGGGAAGGTCGACGAGGTCTCCTCGAACGACAGCACCGCCTACCTCCCGGAATCGGCGGAGGCCACCGTCGTCCAGGACCGCCAGAGCGACTTCGCCGAGGACGACGCCCTGCCCGCGGTGGTCGTCTTCGTCTCCGAGGACCCCCTCTCGGACGCGGACCTGACCGCCATCGCCGAGGCCGTCGAGACCGCCGCGGACACCGTCCCCGCCGTGGAGAACGGCGCCTCGCCCGCGATCCCGTCCGACGACGGCCTCGCCGCGCAGGCCTTCGTCCCCCTCGATGCGGACGCGGACACCGCCGAAGCCGTCACCGCCCTGGACGAGGCCCTCACCGCCGAGGTCCCCGCCGGCATCGACGTGCTCGTCACCGGACCGGCCGGCTTCTCCGCGGACCTGGCCGCCGCGTTCGCGGGCATCGACGGACTGCTGCTGATCGTCGCGCTGTCCGCGGTCTTCGTCATCCTCATCCTCGTCTACCGCTCCGCGCTGCTGCCGTTCGCGGTGCTGGGCACCTCGATGTTCGCCCTGTGCGTCGCGCTGCTGAGCGTCTGGTGGCTGGCGAAGGCCGGCATCCTCCTGCTGTCCGGCCAGACCCAGGGAATCCTGTTCATCCTCGTCATCGGCGCCGCGACCGACTACGCGCTGCTCGTCACCGCCCGCTGCCGCGAGGCACTCACCCGCACGCGCTCCGCGTGGGAGGCCGTGGGGCAGGCGGTGCGCGGGTCGATCGAGCCGATCCTGGCCTCCGGCGGCACCGTCATCGCCGGCCTCCTGTGCCTCCTCCTGTCCGACCTCAAGTCGAACAGCTCGCTGGGACCGGTCGCCGCGATCGGCATCGTCTTCGCGATGCTCTCCGCCCTCACGTTCCTGCCCGCCGTCCTCGCGCTGCTGGGCCGTGCCGCCTTCTGGCCGCGCATGCCGCGCGCAGCGGACGGCCAGCAGACGGGAGCGGCGGGCACGGCGCAGACGGGTGCGGCAACCTCGGAGCAGGCCGGAACCACGGCCTCGGTGCAGGCAGGCGCCGCCGAGGCCCCGGCCGGCCGGCCGGACCGCGCACCTGTCCGCCTCCTCACCCGGGCCGCATCCGGACCCGCGAGCTCCGGCCGTGAGACCCGCCGGACTCACCGCCCGCCGGACCTGGGGCGCGGTGTCTGGGCGGCCTCGGCGCGGTTCGTCAGCAAGCACTCGCGGGCCGTGTGGGTCGCGACGACCCTCCTCCTGCTGGTGGGCGCGGCATTCGTGCCGCAGCTGAAGGCGGACGGGGTGCCGCAGTCGGATCTGGTGCTGGGGTCCTCGGACGCGCGGACGGGGCAGGAGAAGCTGGGCGAGCACTTCCCGGCGGGCGCCGGCTCGCCGCTGACGGTCCTCGTCGACGAGGATCAGGCGGGCACTGCCGCGGGCATCCTGCACGATGCGGAGTCCGTCGACTCGGTCTCCGTCCGCTCGACGGACTCACCGGCCGGCTCGCTGCCGATCGATGCGAACGGCGAGGTCGAGCAGCAGGCGGGACCGCCGAGCAGTGACGCGGGACCTCCGGAGGCGGACCAGTCTCAGAGCGGTCCGGAGTCCGACCAGCCTCAGGCCGGCCCGCCCGAGGGAACGGAGGCTCAGCAGCAGGCCGAGGCCCCCAAGCCCACCGTCTCGGAGGGGCAGGTGCTGCTCGAGGCGACGCTCACGGTGGCCCCGGACTCCGACGCGGCCCAGCAGGCCGTCCGTGACGTCCGCGCCGCCCTCCACACGGACGCCGACTCCGCCCGGGTGGGCGGGGTCAGTGCCACCGCGGTCGACACGAACGACACGGCGGTGCACGACCGGAACCTCATCATCCCGGTCATCCTCGTGGTCATTCTCCTCATCCTCATGGCCCTGCTGCGGTCCGTGCTGGCCCCGGTCCTGCTCATCCTCACGACGGTGCTGTCCTTCGGCACGGCCATGGGCGTCTCCGCGCTCGTGTTCAACCACGTGCTGGACTTCCCCGGCGCGGACCCCGCGGTGCCGCTCTACGGCTTCGTCTTCCTCGTGGCCCTGGGCATCGACTACAACATCTTCCTCATGACGCGCGTGCGGGAGGAGTCCCTGCACCACGGCACGCGCGACGGCGTCCTGCGCGGGCTCGTCGTGACCGGGGGAGTCATCACGTCCGCCGGCATCGTGCTGGCGGCGACCTTCGCGGCGCTGGGCGTCATCCCGATCCTGTTCCTGGCGCAGCTGGCGTTCATCGTGGCGTTCGGCGTCCTGCTCGACACGTTCGTCGTCCGCACGCTGCTGGTGCCCGCGCTCGTCTACGACATCGGCCCACGGGTCTGGTGGCCCGGACGACCGGATCGCACGGCGGTCGCAGCGACGGCCGGTGCTCGTTCCGACGGCGCCAAGGCCGCAGTTCCGTCCTGATGCGGGTGTGACCTGACTGGAGCACAAGAGGACCCTGACCGGCGACTCCGTGCCCGGGCAGGGGCTGTTCGGTAGAATCGGCATGTTCCGCGGGGAGTCCCTCCGTTCCCCGGCCGCCTGAGGAAGGACCCGAGTGCGCTACGTGCTGCCAGCCGTCATCATCGTGATCGGACTGATCACGGGGATGTTCGGCATCCTGCAGAAGACGGTCTGGGCGCCGGACGAGACCCGGACCGCCAGCGTGCAGCTGGACGAGCCCGGCCCTGTCATCGTCATCGAACCCGGCGTCCTCAACCTGTATGAGACCCCGGCGACCCTCACCGCGACCGCGGCGGATCCGGAGTCGGAGATCACGATCTCGCGGACGACCAAGGAGAACGCGGACGCGTGGGTGGGTGCTTCTGACGTCACCCGCATCACGGGCCTGGCAGACGAGACGACCCTGGCCGCTGACACGACGACCGGCGGTGAAGGCGCACAGGATGCCCAGTCGGATGCGACCGAGGCCCCCGAGGACGGCGCGACCGACGAGGCTGCGAATGACGAGGGTGCAGACGACGAGGCGGCCCAGGACGAGGCCGTCGACCCGGAGGAGCTCGCGACCGTTCCCGCACCGGGCAGCGCGGACCTGTGGGAGTCGACCGAGTCCGGCGACGGCACCGTGAGCCTCGAGTTCGACGAGGACGCGCAGCGCACCGCCTTCGTCATCGGCACCGACGGCGAGGCCCCCGCAGCCTCCGAGATCTCTCTGACCTGGCCCAACGACTCCTCGACCCCGTGGGCGATCCCGCTCATGCTGGTGGGCGGCGGCATCGTCCTCGTTGGCCTCATCGTGGGCTTCTTCTCCCTGCGCGCGCAGCAGCGCGAGGTCGCCCGTCGCAAGGCGCGCCAGGAGCGCCGCCGCCGGCTCGCAGAGACCGGCGCCGCCTTCGCGATCGTCCCCGTCATCGCCCTGACCGGCTGCGCGCCGGAGGAGCTGCCGAAGGCCGAGCCCGCTCCCGCGCCCACCGAGGCCGGCCCCGCCGTCACGGACGAGCAGGTCACCGCGATCCTCAGCCGGATCGGCGACTCCGTCGACACCGCGGACGCGGACCTGGACGCGGATCAGCTCAAGAAGCGGGTCTCGGGTCCGGCACTGACGCAGCGCGAGGCCGCGTACAAGGTCAAGGACAAGGCGGATGACTTCACGCTGCCGCCGGCGATCGCGACGGACGAGGTCCTCGTGAACCACACCTCGGCCACGGACATGTGGCCGCGCGTCACCTCCGTCATCGCGAAGGACGCGGACTCGGAGACCACCCAGCTGCTGGTGCTGGCGCAACAGGACGCCCGCGCGGACTTCACCGTCTGGTCGCAGACGATCCTGCAGCCCGGCGCAGAGATCCCCGAGGTCGCCGACCCCCGCGAGGGCTCCGAGCTGCTGGCCCCGGACGCAGAGGGCTACCGCCTGCCGCCGGCCGAGGTCGCCGCGGGCTACGCGGACCTCCTGGCCAAGGGCGAGGACTCCGACAGCGCGGGCGCCTTCGACGAGGACGCCTTCGTGAAGCAGGCCCGCTCGAACCAGGCCGACCAGCGCGAGGCGCTGGAATCCGGCGGCGCCGAGGTGTCATTCGACTACAAGGGCGAGGACTCGCAGGTGACGGCGATGGCCGCGGCAGACGGCAGCGCGATCGTCACCGGCGTCGTCTCGACGGAGTCGACGATCACCCCCGACAGCACCGAGTCGACGACGGGCACGCTGACGATCCCGTCCCCGGCCGCGGACGTGCTGGGGGAGACCTCCACCTCGGAGGACCTCCACCAGACGAGTACGGTCGTGGTGACATGGGTGGTCCCGGCCGGCGAGGACGACCCCATCCGCATGGTGGGTGTCAACGAGGTCTTCACCGGTGCGTCGCTGGGCGACTGACGCCCGCCGCCCACTCAAGCCGCCGTTCCGAAGCCGAAGAGAGGTTCCCCGTGACCCAGTCACCGCATGATCCCGCCGCAGCGACAGGTGCGCAGGACACCGGCGCCCCGCAGGGCATCGACCTGTCCGCCGCCCGCTCGCACCCCACCCGCGCCGAGGCCGCCGCCGGGTCCGCACCGACCGCCGGCCAGCCGGGCTCCGACCTGCCGGAGAACGCCGTTGCGGTGCCCGGACTCGTCTTCGACGTCGACGAGGCGAGCTTCGAGGCGCTCGTCGCCCTGTCGAACGACGTCCCGGTCGTCATCGACCTGTGGGCCGAGTGGTGCGGACCCTGCAAGCAGCTGAGCCCGGTCCTGGAGCGGGTCGTCGAGTCCTACGGCGGCAGGGTCGTGCTCGCGAAGATCGACGTCGACGCGAACCCGCGCCTCCAGCAGGCCTTCGGGGTCCAGTCGATCCCCACCATCGTGGCGCTGCTCAAGGGACAGCCGGCACCCCTGTTCCAGGGTGCTCAGCCGGAGCCCGCGATCCGGCAGGTGCTCGACCAGGTCGTCGAGGTCGCCGGGCAGCAGGGCATGACGAAGATCGCGGTCCCCGCGAACGGTGAGGTCCCCGCGGAGGCGCCCCCGGCCCACCCCGAGGCACTGGCGGCACTGGAGGCCGGCGACCTCGACGGTGCCGAGCGCATCTACCGCGCAGCCCTGGCAGAGGCACCCGCGGACGCGGACGCGAAGCTGGGCCTGGTGCGCGTCGAGATGCTCAAGCGGACCAGCGGCGTGGACGCAACCGCCGCGCTCGCCGCAGCAGACGCGGACCCGAAGGACGTCGACGCCGCACTCCTGGCCGCCGATGTCGAGCTGGCGACCGGCGAGGTCGAGGCCGCCTTCCGCCGCCTGCTCGGCCTGTTCCCCGCGGCGACCCCGGACGACAAGGAGCGCATCCGCCTGCGCCTGCTCGACCACTTCGAGGTCGTGGGCGGCGAGGACCCGCGCGTCGTGGCGGCGCGCGGCCGACTCATGCGCGCACTCTTCTGAGGCGATCACGATGATCCGGCTGGCGATCGGCTCGCTGTGCATCGCGGGCGCAGCGGTGCTGGGAGGACTGTCGACCTCGGCGCTCATGTCCGTGGGCTCCGGCGAGGTGGCCACCACCGACGCCTTCACGGTGTCCGACGGCGCGTACGCGCTCGTACTGGATGAGGCGATCGTGCCGTTCCAGGGGACGGAGGCGACGCTGACCGTCGAATCGGACTCGGAGCTGTTCATCGGCACCGCAAACGGTGTCGACGTCGACGACTACCTCACCGGGGTCGCGCACGAGGAGATCACGGACATCGACTTCCCCGACACCGCGGTCCATCGGGCCGTGGCGGGGGACCCGGCGCCAGCGGCCGATGCGGCCTCTCGCGACTGGTGGACGGCCTCGGACACGGCCACGACCGTCTCCCACACCTTCGACCTGGATGCGGACCCGCAGGTCATCGTCGTGACCGCGGCGCAGGAGGACGGGAGCCTCGCGGACGCCCGCGTGACCGTCTCGATGGACGTGCGGACGGTCTTCGGCCTGGCACTGCTGGGCTACGGCGGCGCACTCGCCCTGCTGGGCGTGGGCGCGTTCTACCTGCTGCGCTGGTGGTTCAGCCGGTACCGGCCCGTCCGGCGGAAGCCGGCAGAGGGAGAGAGCAGACGATGAGCAGGCGCGCACGGATCCTCCCGCTCGCTGCGGGCAGCGCCGCACTGGGCCTCGTGCTGAGCGGCTGCGGCGACATCCCGCAGCCCACGCGGCCGGAGCTGACCCCCTACGAGCGACCCGCTGTGGGCCAGGGCGAGGCCGCCGAGTTCCTCACGACCTACGCCCAGGAGCTGGACGCGGCGCTGGGGGACGGACCCGAGGCCGTCGAGCAGCTGCAGACCGGACCGCTGCTGGAGCGGACGAAGGCAGAGATGCTCATCGCGGAGAAGACCGACCAGACGCTGGGCGCGGTGGGCTACACGGACGTCGTCGCCGGCGGTCCGATGGCGGACTCCTACCCGCTGTGGTTCATGGCCTTCGCCACCCCGGACAAGGCCGCGGAGGGGGAGGACGCCGAGGACGAGGTCCAGGCGATGCTGGTGCGCCGCGACTCCGCCGCCGAGGAGTGGAAGGTCGTCGAGTCCGTCTTCGTCCCCGCGGCCTCCCAGCCCACGATCCTCGCCGACGAGACGGGCTCCGTCGCGACCGCACCCGAGGCCCACACCGAGGCCGCGGACCGGGTCGCGGCACAGGCCGCCGAGTACATGCAGAGCGGCAAGGTCCCGGACGGTGCCCCGGCGTTCCCGGACGCGGGCTTCCAGGACTTCCGCGACTACATCGACGAGCTGGGGGCCGAGGACACCGGCTTCTCCGACGTCGGTGCGGAGTGCGCCGTGGACACGGAGGCGGGGCTGAGCGACTACGCGCTGGCGACCGAGGGTGGCGGCGTGAGCTTCGCGGAGATCCGCTGCACGATCACGGTGAACGTGCCGGAGTCCTACTTCGTGGACCTGGGCGATGACATCGATGCCGTCATGACGACGGACGGTGACGGCAGCACGATCACGATCACGGCCGGTCAGCCGATGCTCGCGACCACCGAGGGCGACGAGGTCACCGTCTCCTCGCCCGGCTGGTTCATGCTGGAGTCTGCGACGTCGGGGGAGTCGGGCGGTTCCGAGGACTGATCCGCCGCTGGATCCTGATCAGCCACCACAGCCCGATGAAGGGCAGCACGAGCGGGACGTACCCGTAGCCCACGCCGAACCGCGACCACACGCTGTCGTGGGCGAAGAGCTCCGGATGAGTGAAGCTGAGCGTGCCCACGACGATGACGCCGACCGCCTCGAACACGCAGGCGGCGACGGCGATGTGGTGGGAGATCCGATTGCCGATCACCAGGCAGACGGTGGCGAGGATGTAGACGAGGGCGGACAGCGCGGACAGGCTGTAGGCGAACGGGGCCTCGTCGAACTTCAGCAGCACCTGGTAGGACACGCGGCCGATCGCGGCGAACGCGAGGAGCCCGTACACAGCGGTGAGCACGCGGCCCGGTCCCGTGTGGATCGCGGAGTAGGGAGTGCGGGCCGCCCGGCTGGCGGCTCGCTGCGCCCGGGCCTCCGCGCGCTGTTCGCGCGTGGGCCGTGCACTTGTCGTCACCGCGTCTCCCACGGGCGTCCCCTGCTGCTCCATCACGTCCTGGCCCTCCTCGACAAGTCCCTGTGGCCGCTCACGGCCTGTGTGTCATGTCCGCCTGGTGCTCAGAGCCAGATCTGGTCCATCCGCACGACCATGACCGCGACGGTCGCGGCGGCGGCCGCGAGCACGGCCGGTCCCCAGCGGGTGAGCTCCGCGTACGCCCAGGCTCCGGCCAGCGGCACGACGAGCAGTGCGGTGATGAGGTAGCCGAAGAACAGGATCCCGTCCGTCTCCGGCGACTGTCCCCACACGACGATCGACACGACCATCTGCACCAGCAGCAGCACCAGGAGCACGGCGGTGCCCACGAGCGTGACGCGTCCGGCGGCGCGGTTGCGCAGCGCGAGGATCAGCGACACCGCAGCCAGCAGCAGCGAGTACCCGATGAGCACGATCGTGAGTTCCTGAAGCACCACAGCAGTCTACGGCGGACGGTCGCCCGGGCGGGGACGCGGCCCCGGCCGTGATGGGGCGAGCCGGTAGAATCCCGTGCTATGCGCGCCTA
>DWZY01000232.1 GCA_019117325.1 Candidatus Brevibacterium intestinigallinarum | reverse complement strand
ACATGTCCGCGACGAGCGTGCGCAGCTCGTCATCGAACTCCGTCACCCGGTCCGCGACGCGGTGCAGGACGGGCTCTCCGTAGACGACGATGGGGTGAATGGTCATGCGGAGAATCCTAGCGGGGCGCGAGGTGCGACCACCGACTTCATGACGAGCGTCGACTGCATGCGGTGCACGCCGGGCAGCTGGGACAGCACGGAGTCGTAGAGCTCCTGATACGCCTGCATCGACGTGGTCGCGATGGACAGCTGGTAGTCGGGGGAGCCGAACAGCCGCTGCGCCTGCACGACCTCCGGGACGGCCGCGATGGCCTCCTCGAACGCCGTCATCGCGCCGTGCTCGCTCGAGTCCATCGTGACGAAGACCAGCGCGCGGAACGACCGCCCCAACTTGTCGAAGTCCAGTTCCGCATGGAAGCCGCGAATGACCCCGTTCGCCTCCAGATCACGGAAGCGACGGTGGCAGGAGGAGAGGCTGAGGCCCACCTGCGCGGCGATCTCCGTCATCGTCGCACGGCCGTTGTGCTGCAGGATCGAGAGGATCTCCCGGTCAAGTGCGTCCATGCCGATAATTCTTCTGCCCAGACCGCAGAAGAGCAAGAGGAAGCGAAGCACATTTCACACCGTGTTTCCTAGTCTTCCCATATGGATCTCACGCTGCTCATCACCTACTGGGGAATCATCGCCCTCCTGGCCACCGTTCCCGGCGCCGACTGGGCTTACCTCATCGCCTCCGGCCTGCGCGGCCGTGGCACACCGGCGGTCCTCGGGATGGTGGCGGGTCACCTGGCCATCGCGGTCGCGACCGCCCTGGGCCTGGCCGCGCTGGTCGGTGCCCACCCGTGGGTCTCCGTCATCATCGGAGTGTGCGGCGGGCTTGTGCTGCTCAAGCTGGGTGCCTCCGCGCTGACCGGGGTGCTGGAAGAGCGTCGCGGGCGTCGCACTGCCGCCGAGGTCGTGGCCGCCACTGCGGCCGAGCTCGACTCCCAACCCGCAGAATTCCGCGCGGGCACTGGGCGAGTGGCGGTGCAGGAGCGCACGGTGACCCGCCCCTCGGCAGTCGCGACCTTCGTGCAGGGCGCCAGCGTGAGCCTGCTGAACCCGAAGGTCTACCTCCTGTTCCTCACGCTGGTGCCGCAGTTCGTGTCTGCGTCCTCACCCCTGTCGGACACGACCCAGCTGCTGGTGCTGGGACTCATCCATGTGGCCACCTGCGCCATGCTCTACCTGGGTGTGGCGCACGGTGCCGGCGCCCTGCTCCTGTCCCGGCCGCGGGCCGCGACGGCGGTGACGGCGGCCTCGGGCCTCGTCATGATCGTGCTGGGCCTGGTCGTCATCGTCGAGCCGCTGCTGCACCTGGGGTGAGCGGGTGGCGCCCGGTCCAGAGCCAACCGCCCATGCAGGCCAGTGTTACCGCTGCACGAGGTCGACGAACTGCTCCGCGGTGATGACCGGTGCGAAGAAGCGGTTGATCCGGTCGAAGGTGGCGGCCTCCTGCTCGGGGCGCTGGGCGCCGCAGGCGTCGCCGATCACGATCGGCAGCAGCCCGTTGTCGCGCGCCGCGCGCACGGTGCCCTCGATGCACCAGTCGACGTGGACGCCCGCGAAGACGAGGACCTCGATCTTCCTCCGGGCGAGCGTGCCGGGCAGGTCGGTGCCCACGAACCAGCTCTGCAGGGCGGGCAGCGACGCGTGGTTGGTGGGCGGCAGGCTCGCGATGACCTCATCCGGCAGAGCGACGGGATCCAGTGTCGTCGTTCCGTGACGGAATGCGACGCCAACGGTGCGTGGGGCTGGGTGCCGGCGGCGGCCTCGGCGACGGTGTTCGACTGCGTCCGGCGAGCCTGTGTCCGTCTGCCGGACCATGGGAATAACAGCGGTCCCGCAGTTGGTTAGGATCGTTGATACCGAAATGAATCAGCAGCTGAAGCCATTGGCTGGTGTGTGGTCGAGGAATCGGACGTCCGCATGCTGCCGTTCCTCGCAGTTCGAACCTCAGAAGCACAGTCCGGGCGACCGCATTCATGCGGACCGGACGGGAACGGAAGGCCCCACATGACCATTCACTCCGATGTTACTCAGATCGTCGGCGGTACCCCGCTGGTCCGTCTCAACAGGGCGAGCGAGCGCAGTGGCGCAGAGATCGTCGCGAAGCTCGAGGGTGCGAACCCCGCGAACTCCGTCAAGGACCGGATCGGTGTCGCGATGATCGACGCGGCAGAGGCGTCCGGCCAGCTCAAGCCCGGCGGCACGATCGTCGAGGCGACCTCCGGCAACACCGGCATCGCGCTGGCGATGGTGGGCGCGGCCCGCGGCTACAAGGTCATCCTGACGATGCCGGAGTCCATGTCGAAGGAGCGCCGCGCACTGCTGCGCGCGTTCGGTGCGACGCTGGAGCTGACCCCCAAGGCGGACGGCATGCGCGGCGCGGTGGAGAAGGCAGATGCCCTGGCAGACGAGGGCGCCGTCCTGGTCCGCCAGTTCGCCAATGAGGCGAACGCGAAGATCCACGAAGCGACGACGGGCCCGGAGATCGTCAAGGACACCGAGGGCCAGGTCGACGCGTTCGTCTCCGGCATCGGCACCGGCGGCACCATCACCGGTGTGGGCCGTGCGTTCAAGGCCGCAGGCGTCGATGCCCGCATCGTCGCCGTCGAGCCCGCAGCCTCCCCGCTGCTGTCCTCCGGTGAGGCCGGTCCCCACATGATCCAGGGACTGGGCGCGAACTTCGTGCCCGAGGTCCTGGACCGCGACATCTACGACGAGGTCGTCACTGTCGAGAACGAGGACGCCTTCACCGTCGCCCGCCAGGTGGCGAAGGACGAGGGCCTGCTGGTCGGCATCTCCTCCGGCGCCGCGATCTCTGCCGCCGAGGCCGTGGGCTCCCGTCCGGAGTTCCAGGGCAAGCGCATCGTCGTCATCCTCCCGGACTTCGGCGAGCGCTACCTGACGACGCCTCTCTTCTCGGAGTACATGGATTCCTGATGCGCACTCGCCTCGGACTCATCGGCTCGCTCGCACTGGCGGGCGCGGCGGCCTACGGGCTCACGCGTCCGTCCGTGCGGGAGACGCTCCGCGAGGACCTGGACACCGCACGCCTGCGTGATCCGGCCGCGCGCAATGACCTCGTCATCGCGCTGTCGTACCCCGGGCTCCACGCGATCTGGGCGCACCGCGCGCTGCACCGGCTCAACAAGTACGAGGCGGGGCAGGCGCCCGCGCGTCTGCTGTCGCAGCTGGTGCGCACCCTCACGGGTGTCGAGATCCACCCGGGGGCCACGATCGGGCGGCGCTTCTTCATCGACCACGCGAACGGCGTGGTGATCGGTGAGACCTCGGAGATCGGCGACGACGTCATGCTGTACCACCAGGTGACGCTGGGCGGTCGGTCGATGAAGCAGGAGAAGCGGCACCCCACGGTGGGTGACAACGTGGTGATCGGTTCCGGGGCGAAGGTCATCGGGCCCGTGACGATCGGGGAGAACGCTGCTGTGGGCGCGAATGCGGTCGTGGTCAAGGACGTGGCCGCCGGCGGCACCGCCGTGGGCGTGCCCGCGAAGGTGAAGTTCCCGGCCTCGCGTCCGATCGATGACAAGGGGCACCCCACGCCGGACGGCGTGCTGACGGAGCCGGCACTCTGGATCTGAGGCCTGCGTGATCTGAGGTCCGGCTGGGGCCGACGGTTCAGCAGGACGACCAGGGCGCGGCGTGGGCTGCGTCTGAGACGCTCGCGGACATCCGCGGGCGCCTCGGCCGTTCTGCCGGCGGGTGGACAGCAGGGTCCAGGGCGGTGCACGGACACGCGGCGGCCTCGGGCACGGAATAAGTCGCAGGTCACATCGGTTGCCCCGGACGACCGCTGTGCGGGGGACAGCCCCGGGCAGGTGCAACGTCGCGAAGGGACCATGGTGACTGAGACCAGCACATCCTCGATCCGCATTGGCATGTCCGATCTGTCCGTCTACCCGCTGGGGCTGGGGACGAACACGTTCAACAATCCGGCGGAGCCCGCGGAGTTCCACGCAGTGCTCAACGGCTTCGTGGAGCGCGGGGGCAACTTCCTCGACACCGCGGACATGTACTCGCACTGGGTCGACGGCAACACCGGTGGCGAATCGGAGACCGTCATCGGCCAGTGGCTGTCGAAGCGCGG
>DWZY01000231.1 GCA_019117325.1 Candidatus Brevibacterium intestinigallinarum | reverse complement strand
GCGGAGACGGCTTCGGTGAAGGACTCGAAGACGCCGTCGAGCACGTCCGAGACCTGCTTCTGGGTCAGACCGGACTTCTCGGCAACCTCTGCGACGAGTTCGCTGCGGTTCTTAGCCATGGATGTGTCCTCCTTCAGGACGTGGGTGCACGGGAGTGCGGTGTTCAGGCTTCCGACTGGTCCGAAACTACCAGACGTGAGCCGCGCCTGCGCGCGAACGCCACGCAGATCTTCAGCAGATCACCAGCTGGACTTGGTCACACCGGGCAGCTGGCCCTTGTGCGCCATGTCGCGGAAGCGGACGCGGGAGAGGCCGAACTTGCGGAGGTGTCCGCGGGGACGGCCGTCCACCTGGTCGCGGTTGCGCAGACGGACCGGCGAGGCGTCGCGGGGCAGCTTCTGGAGACCCAGACGTGCCTCCTCGCGCTGCTCGTCGGTGCTGTCCGGGTGAACGAGCTGACGCTTGAGCGTCGCACGACGCTCCGCGTAGCGCTCAACGATGACCTGACGCTGCTTCTCGCGTGCGATCTTGGACTTCTTGGCCATATGCGCTCAGCGCTCCTCTCGGAAATCGACGTGCTTGCGGACCACGGGGTCGTACTTCTTGAGCACGATGCGGTCCGGGTTGTTGCGGCGGTTCTTGCGGGTCACGTAGGTGAACCCGGTGCCGGCGGTCGACTTCAGCTTGATGATGGGGCGAATGTCCTGGGCCTTTGCCATCAGAGCTTCACTCCCTTCGAGATGAGGTCGGCAACAACCGCGTCGATCCCGCGGACGTCGATCACCTTGATGCCCTTGGCGGACACGTTGAGGGTGATGTTCTTGCGCAGAGACGGCACGTAGTAGCGCTTCTTCTGAATGTTCGGGTCGAAGCGACGCTTGGTGCGTCGGTTCGAGTGGGACACGTTGTGTCCGAAACCGGGGACGGCCCCGGTCACCTGGCAGGTCGCTGCCATGTTCTCCTCCAGTTCACAGTTGGCGGCGGTGAAGCTGCTCCCCCGGACGGATCGTCCGGCGTCGACAGCCTGCAGCCATCGCAGACATCAGCACATCTGTCACCGGGTGCAGCTCCTGCACGTGCGAGCACGTGCAGCACGAACCGCGGGCGGTGATGCAGCAGTCACCCGGTGGTGGGTGCGCGGACGCGGCCCATCGGGGACGACGGGTCGCGTGATGTCTCACCAGCGCTGTAGCCAAAGCCTGTGAGAGAGGGCCCAGCCTGTGCGCAGCGCTCAATGAGCACGTGCGGTGATCGCATTCGCATGGTCCCGATCCCCCGCCCCTGGCGACAGTCGGCGACCGCGCGACGATGCACCGCGTTCACAACAGTCCACAAGTCTAAGGGAGGCCCGTCCGGGCGGGCAAGTCGCGGGATGCGCCCTGTTGCCGTGGCGTGGGGCGCGTGCCAGAGTGATTCCATGCACTCCTCGACCGGCCCGATCGTCGCACACCCGTCCGGGTGCTGCGCGGACGGCGGACGATGAGCTCTCCCCAGCGACCCGGCGCTCCGTCGCGCCCGCGCATCCGCAGGGCGCACAGCGACCAGCAGGAGTTCGCCCAGCAGGGTGTCACCCAGTGGGAGTCCCCGGACTCGGATCCCGCTGCGGCCGCCTCGCGCTCCGCCACACACGACCGGTCCACGTACTACGAGTACATCGCGCAGCACACCGGCGGCACGCCGTCGGTGCCAGGACAGCCGTCGGTCACGGGCCACACGACCGGCACACCCGGCGCCCCAGGCGCCCCCGCTGTTCATGGAGCTCCCGCTGCTCACGGCGGCCCCGGAGTGCCGAACGGAGCCGGCAGCCCGGCCGTGCCTGACGGAGCCGGCAGCCCCAGCCTGCCCGGCGGCCCCAGCAGTGGCGGCATGCCCACGCCGCCGCACGGGTACGCGCCGGCACCCTTCCGGTGGCGCGGGCTCGTGGCGGGCCTCGTCGCGATTGCCGTCATCGTGGGAGTCCTCATCGTCCTGGGCGTCGTGCTCCTGGGGCCCGACCGCGGCATCCAGTCGACCGACGATCAGACGCCGGGCCCCTCACCCTCCGCCTCGCAGGCGGTGCCGGACTCCTCCGTCGAGGAGACTGCCGGCGAGCAACTGGCCGCACAGACGGACGAGGGCACCGCGATCGCGCAGGAACAGCTGGCGGAGCAGTGGGTCGTGCAGCTGAGCGCGAAGAAGCCCGGCCTCGAGGCGAACGGCCGGACGTGGGCGGAGGAGGACATCCTCGAGGAGTTCACGGAGAACCAGCGCCGGCACCCGGCGGCCATCCTCCTGTGGAGCGGCGACTGGAGCAGCTTCCGCCTGGACGACTTCTGGGTCACGGTGCTGGCGGAGCCGTACGACAACCCCGAGGCTGCGCTCGAGACGTGCCGCCACCTGGGCCTGGACCGCGACAACTGCTTCGCGAAGAAGCTGTCGACCTCCGAGGGTCCCGACGGCACGACCAAGCTGAACGACTAGGGAGTCATGACTGCGGTGCAGTCATGACTCCCTAGTCGGGCTACCTGATCGGCCGAGCCGTCTCGTCGACTCGGACCGTCAGGCCCGATCCCTCAGAACAGCAGCGCCTCAGAACAGCAGCGTGATCGGATCCTCGAGCGCGTCGGCGACATCGCGGAGGAAGCGCGAGACGACTTCCCCGTCCACCACGCGGTGGTCCGCGGACACGGCGAGCGTCATGACCTCGCGCGGCACGATCTCGTCGTCCACGACCCACGGCTTCTTCACGACACGGCCGGCCGCGACGATCGCGGACTCCCCCGGGTTGATGATGGGGGTGCCCCAGTCCACGCCGAAGACGCCCACGTTCGTGATCGTGATGGTCCCGCCGGACTGGGCCGCCGGAGTCGTGCGACCCGTGCGGGCGACGGCGACGAGCTCGCCGATCTCCCGGGCCAGCTCCGCCAGCCCCATCCCGTCCGCATCCTTGATGTTCGGCACGATGAGGCCCCGGTCCGTCGCCGCGGCGATGCCCAGGTTCACGTAGCCCCGGTACGTGATGACCTCGTCGTCCAGGCGCGCATTCATGCCCGGATGCCGCAGGGCGGCGCGGGTGACGGCCTTCGCGATGATGAGCAGCGGGGACACGCGGACGTCCTCGCCCAGCGCGCGCTCCGCCTTGAGCCGGCGGACCAGGTCCATCATCCCGGTCACGTCGACGTCCACGCCCACGGTCACGTGCGGCGAGGTGAAGGCCGAGGCGACCATCGCGTTCGACATCGCCCGCTTGACGCCCTTGAGCGGCTCCCGCCACTCGCGGTCGGCGGATGCCACTGCTGGAGTCGCAGCACCCGCTGCCGGTGCACCGGCCGTCTGCGCGCCGGAACCCACCGCCGAGGCCGCGGTCCCGTCGATGTGAGCCTGCAGATCCGCACGGGTCACCTCACCGGCCGCTCCAGTCGCCCGCACCGAGGCCAGGTCGATCCCCTGGTCCTTCGCGAGCTTCCGCACGGGCGGCTTGGCGAGCGGACGTCCACCCGTGGGGGTGGTAGAGGGCTGTGCTGCCGTGTCGGCGTTCGCGGCTGGCGCAGCCTGCGCTCCGGCTGCCGGCTGCGCGGTCGGCGCAGCACCGGGTGCAGGTGCGGCTGCGGCAGGGGTCGCCGGGGCGGCCGGAGCTGCCGCAGCTGCCCCACCAGTTGCATTCTTGCGCGGTCGGCGCTTCGAGGAGGAGGCGACGGCGCCGTAGCCCACGAGGGTGGCGCCGCCGGAGGCGGAGTCGTCCCCTGCGGCGTCGCCCGTGCCCGCGTCCGCGGACGGGGAGGCGGCGGGGGCAGCCGAGGCGGGTGCGGCCTCGGCGGCGGTTCCCGCGTCCGCACCGCCGAACCGGACGATGGGGGTGCCCACCTCAACGGTGGCACCCTCCGTCACCAGCAGCTCTGCGATGGTGCCCGCGTGGGGGCTGGGCAGCTCGACGAGGGACTTCGCCGTCTCGATCTCGACGAGGATCTGGTTCACCGTCACCGCATCGCCCGGGGCGACCTTCCACGAGACGATGTCGGCTTCCGTGAGGCCCTCCCCGGGATCGGGGAGGACGAAGACGTCAGACATGGTGTCCTTTCGATTGCGCGGTCGAGGCGCTCAGTAGGCGAGCGCGCGGTCGACGGCGTCGAGGATGCGATCGAGGTCCGGCAGGTGGTGCGACTCCAGCTTGGAGGGCGGGTACGGGATGTGGAACCCGCCCACGCGCAGCACCGGCGCCTCGAGGTGGAAGAAGCAGCGCTCCGTGATCCGGGCAGCGATCTCTGCGCCCAGACCCAGGAAGACGGCCGCCTCGTGCGCGATGACCAGTCGGCCCGTGCGCTTGACGGACGCCTCGATCGTGTCGAAGTCGATGGGGCTGAGGCTGCGGAGGTCGATGAGCTCGATGCTCGCGCCCTCCTCCGCCTTCGCGGCCACGGCGTCCAGTGCCGTGGGCATGAGCGGCCCGTAGGACAGGAGGGTGAGGTCCGTGCCCTCGCGGACGACCTGCGCGGTGTGGGTGTCCGTGCCGCGTGCAGCCGCGTCGACCTCGCCGCGCATCCAGTAGCGGCGCTTGGGCTCGAAGAACATGACCGGGTCGTCGCTGCGGATCGCGTCCTGGATCATCCAGTACGCGTCGTGCGGCGTCGACGGGGAGATGATCCGCAGGCCCGCGTGGTGGGCGAAGACGGCCTCCGGGCTCTCCGAGTGATGCTCCGGGGAGCCGATCCCGCCGCCGTAGGGCACGCGGATGACCATGGGGATGCGCTCGTGCCCGTGGGTGCGGGCGTGCAGCTTGGCGACCTGCGTGACGATCTGGTCGTACGCCGGGAAGATGAACGCGTCGAACTGGATCTCCACGACGGGGCGGTAGCCGCGGATCGCCATCCCGATGGAGGTGCCGACGATGCCGGACTCCGCGAGTGGGGCATCGATGACGCGCTGATCGCCGAAGTCCTTCTGCAGGCCCTCCGTCACGCGGAACACGCCGCCCAGCTTGCCGATGTCCTCACCGATGAGCACGACCTTGTCGTCGTCCTCCATCGCCTTCCGCAGACCCGCCGTGATCGCCTTCGACAGAGGCATGGTGGTCGTCGTCATCTCAGACGGTCTCCTCTGCGTCCGCGAAGGAGTCCAGGTAGGCGAGGTAGGCGTCGCGCTCCTCGTCGACCAGCGCGTGGGGCTCCGTGTAGACGTGCTCCCACAGGCGCTCCGGTGCGGGCGGCTCCATCGCGATGCAGGTCTCGCGGATGCGGGCCGCGAGCTCGTCGGCCTCAGCGGCGACCGCGTCGAAGCGGTCCGCCTCGACGCCCTGCTTCTCCAGGTAGCGGCGCAGGCGCAGGATCGGGTCCTTCGCCGCCCACGCCTCCGTCTCCGCATCGCTGCGGTACTTCGTGGGATCGTCCGCCGTGGTGTGCGCGCCCATCCGGTATGTGTAGGCCTCGATGAGCAGCGGGCCGTTGCCGGCGCGGACCGAGTCCGCGCTGGCGCGCGCGACCGCGTAGGTAGCAAGCACGTCGTTGCCGTCGACCCGGATGCCGGGGACGCCGAAGCCGCGGCCGCGCTGGTTCAGCGGCACAGGCGTCTGCACGTTCGTGGGCTCGGAGATCGCCCACTGGTTGTTCTGGCAGTAGAAGAGGACCGGTGCGTTGAAGGCACCGGCGAAGGTGAGGCCCTCGGACACGTCGCCCTGCGAGCTGGCGCCGTCGCCGAAGCAGGCGACTGCGATCGCGTCGCGGTCCTGGTCCCCGGTGCCCACGTCACCGTCCATCTGGATGCCCATCGCGTACCCGGTCGCGTGGAGGACCTGGGAGCCGATGACGATCGTGTAGGTGTGGAAGCGGTGGGACTGCGGGTCCCAGCCGCCGTGCGTCTGGCCGCGGAACATGCCCAGCAGCTCCGTCGGATCGACCCCGCGGGTCCACGCCAGACCATGCTCACGGTAGGTGGGGAACACGAAGTCCTGCGACCGCAGTGCGCGGCCCAGACCGATCTGTGCGGCCTCCTGGCCCAGCAGCGGCGCCCACAGGCCCAGCTGGCCCTGGCGCTGCAGTGCGTTGCCCTCCGCGTCGACGCGGCGCACCAGCGTCATGTCGCGGTAGAAGCCGAAGAGGTCCTCCGTGCTGAGCTCTGCGGCGAAGACGTCGTACTCGCCGGAGCTGACGCGCTCCCCCTCCGGGGTGAGCATCTGGATCATGTGCGGTCCTGCCTGCCTCGTCGCACGCATTCCCGCGGTGAAATCGGTTGTCATGATTCTCTTCCTCTCCTGGACGCAAGCTCCCGGGTGTGGGTGCTGCGCTCGGATGGTGGAGCGTCCGCGGATGTGCGGGCGCGCCGAACGTGATGTTCTTCACATCAGGAGTTTCACGATACCTGAGCGCGAGAGCCGTGCCAAGCGGGGTGCGCGGTGTCCGCGCGGGCCCCTCGGAGCCGCCGCACGGTTGTGCGACAGCGCGGATGGAGCGCTGGCATGCGCCCTGTCCGCTCTTCCACCGTAGGGGCCCGGACCGACCGTTAGAGGTTCTTCACAGCGGATGGTCGCCACGCGTGAGGCGGGGCACAAGAGCTCCGACGTCATACTTTGATGTCCGAGTAATCGCAGGTCAGGCGGTCACCGGCGGGTTCCCTCCGCGCTGCGCAGCCCGGTCACGCGGCCGTCGAAGAAGCGCTGGTTGCGCCGCTGCCAGGCTCGCAGCGCGGGGTCCGCGGAGCGGTCGAGGCCGCGGATCGTGCTGTCGTAGAGCGCGCCCGCGTGAGCCGCCGTGGGGCCGGCCAGCAGGCGGTCGATGTCCGCCTGCGGCATGCCCCGGCGGGCGAGCGCGGCGCGCTGCGCGGCCTCGTCCAGATCGACCTCGAGCGTTGTCCAGTTCGATGCGTCCGCGTTGCGTCCCCCGTCCAGGTCCGGAATGAGGTCCTGCGCGTGCTCGACAGAGAGCATGTCGATGCCGTCCGCCGGCGGGAAGTCCGAGACGGGCGCGCCCACGGTGAAGATGGTCGTGACGTTCACCCGTCGCCGGAACTCCGGATCCGCGGCGAGGGAGCCCGCGACGAGTCCGCCCTGCGAGTAGCCGACGAGCATGACCTCCTCGTCCGGGCCGATCCCTGCCGCCTCGATCGCCTCGCGCACGATGACGTGCTGCGCGGACTCATGCCCCGCCGCCGTCTCCACGTTCGTCGTGTTGTCCGTCGTCTCCGCGCCCGCCCTCATCGACTGGCTGGTCGTCGCGGGGATGTAGACGATGTGGCGGACGCTGCCGTCCTCGCCCTCGATCTGCTCGACACGGACTGTCCCGTTGTCACGGCCCGCGGACTGCTCCCACTCCCGCTCCCACAGCTGGGCGACGGACCCCGGTGCGCGAAGGGGGACCGGCCCGCCGGTGCGCGGGTCGACCGCGTGAGTGCTCTGCTCCTCGACCACGACATCGAGGTCCCGGTGGTAGCCGTGGGGGCGCGCCAGCGGTTGGTCCCCGAACAGGCCCGCCCGGCCTCCCACCAGCAGGAGGAGCCCCGTGAGGGTCTGCGAGTCATGCGGGATGAGGCCGCCGTCGGGCGGGAAGAGCTGGAACGCGACCGGGATGCCGGCGAACCCGGAGACGAACCCGGGCAGGACGTGTTCGAGGACGGTGCCCGTGGGTCCGGAATGCGCACCCGCCTGCCGGGCGAACTCCGCCGCGCCGTCCCCCAGGGCTGTGAGGACACGGTCCGCGCCCTGCTGCGCCACCTCGTCCACGGCGATGCCGGTGACGCCCTCGATGACCTCGGGCACGCCCGCGGCCCGCGCGCCCGACCAGACGAGGAGCGTGCCGCCGACCAGGAGCGCCGTTCCCGCGACCAGCACGACCGTGCCGCCCTGCAGCAGCCCGAACCGGATGGCGTGACCGGCCACCGCGGACGCGGTCGAGACAAGGGCATCGAATGAGACGGCGAGCAGCTCGTCCGCTGCGCGATAGGCATCCGCGCTGGCCCGCAGCGCGAGGGCGATGCCGCGCAGCCGCACGTCCGCGCCGACCGCACGGGTGAGGAACTCCGCCGTCGCGGCTTCGAGCGCGACGCCCGTCGTCGGGGCGAGCACGACGGCGAGGACGGTCGCATCGAACTCTGCACGGACCAGTCGCTCGAGTGCGGTCTCCAGCTCGTCCGCCAGAGCATCGAGGACGTCCGCCTGCCGGTGCAGGTCCTCGAGGTGCGCCGTGATGCCCCGGGGACCTCCCGTCACGGCGACGTCCGGGACGGGACCCACGCTCATGCGCGTGCCCTGCCGCTGGATGCGGCGCCGCTCGCCTGCACCCGTGCGAGGGCCGCCGCAAGGTCCGTGATGAGGGCTCGCTCGAGTCGATCTGCACGCAGGTCCGTCACGAGGCGCGCCGGCAGTGGCGTGCACTCCGCTGGCAGCACCCACCGGGTGAGCACCGCGGTCGCTGACGCATCCTGTGCCGGACCCGCCAAGTCTGCCAGCCGAGCGCACGCGGCAGGAGTGGCCCACATCCCCAGCAGTAGGAGACCGGGATCCACGATCGGTTCGGCACTGATAGCGGCAGCAGCCGCATGCGGCACGCGCCCCACGAGGATGACGGACTGCCCCGGGCCGTGCGCGGACTCCGCGATGACCGTGCTGCGGGGATGGAGGAGCCAGTGGACCGCGCGCACCGGTGCGCTCACGGCGGCGCGAAGCGCATGGGAGACCAGGCGGGCGGACGGTTCGCGGGAAGCACCCGCGGTTGTGCGCCGATCAGGTACTGGAGGGTACGAGCTCGCGTTCGCGTGATCACCGCGATCCGACCGCTCCGGGCGCATGTCCGGGCGCATGTCCGGGCGCAGCACCGCGGGCCATGCGACGGGACCACTGCTCTCGACCCGCGTGAGCGCCCCGGCCAGGTCATGCCCGCTCACCACGCTCCAGGTCCCGGTCACAGGAGGCCTCCCTCGCGGAGGAGCTCGGGCAGGAGCGGGCCGGTCAGCGCATCGCCCGCGGCGGACTCGGCGAGCGCAACGGAGTCGCGAACCTCCCGCAGCGCATCCACATGGGCACGCAGTGCCGCGAGCACCCCGTCCGCCGCATCCAGCAGCCCGGTCCCGTCCCGCACCCAGGACTCCAGCGCTGACAGGTAGGCCTCGCTCGCGGGCGAGCGCCACTCGACGTCCTGCCCGGCTCGACCCTGCCCCACGATGCGCTGGAGCACCGCCGCCTGCGCCTCCCACACCGCGTGATCCGCCTCCAGCTCGTCGATGATCGCGGTCACCGCCGCGGCTCCGATCCCCTCCGCCACCGCACCCTCCCCTCTCGTCTGCGCTCACTGTCCGTCGTCCCCGAACAGCAGCGTGTGCACCCGCTGCACCTGTGGACTCCGCACGCTCCGTCCCCAGCTCCGCCCACGCACCGCGGTCGCGCAACGGAGCCCTCCCGTGACCGGAGGTCACCCCCGCGCGCGTGCGTGAGAGAATCGCCGCATGACGAACCGCGTGCCGCTCGCCCAGCTCGATCCCACCCTCACCCTCGGCCCCCTGGACGGCCGCTACCGCGGGGACACCGCACCCCTCATCGACCACCTCTCGGAGGCGGCGCTCAACCGCGACCGCATCCACGTCGAGGTCGAGTGGTTCATCCACCTCGCGGAGTCCGGCGCCGTCCGCGGCACGCGCGAGCTGCTGGAGGACGAGAAGACCCAGCTGCGCGAGTGGGCGGCAGGCTTCGACCTCGAGACGATCGAGCAGCTGAAGACGTTCGAGGCCGTGACAGTCCACGACGTCAAGGCAGTCGAGTACTCGATCAAGGAGTTCCTCGACCAGATCGGCGCGGGCGACCTCTCCGAGCTCGTCCACTTCTGCTGCACGTCCGAGGACATCAACAACCTCTCGTACGCACTGGGCGTCAAGGGTGCGGTGCAGGACGTGTGGCTGCCCGCCGCCCGCACCCTCATCGACACCCTGGCGGACATGGCCGAGGAGCTCGCCGAGGTCCCGCTCCTGTCCCACACCCACGGACAGCCGGCGACCCCCACGACGATGGGCAAGGAGATCGCGGTCTTCGTGCACCGCCTGGCCCGCCAGCTGGCACGCGTCGAGCGGGCGGAGTTCCTGGGCAAGATCAACGGCGCGACCGGCACGTACGCCGCGCACGTCGTCGCCTCGCCGGGCGTCGACTGGCCCACGATCGCCCGCGACTTCGTCGAGCACCTGGGCCTCACGTTCAACCCGCTCACCACCCAGATCGAGTCGCACGACTGGCAGGCGGAGCTGTTCGACAGCATCAGCCACTTCAACCGGATCTGCCACAACCTGGCGACGGACATGTGGACCTACATCTCGATGGAGTACTTCATCCAGATCCCCGTCGAGGGCGCCACGGGCTCCTCGACGATGCCGCACAAGGTCAACCCGATCCGCTTCGAGAACGCGGAGGCGAACCTCGAGCTGTCGAACGCCCTGCTCGACTCGCTCGCGTCGACGCTCACGACCTCGCGCCTGCAGCGCGATCTCACGGACTCGACGACCCAGCGCAACATCGGCGTCGCCTTCGGCCACTCGCTCCTGGCCCTCAACAACCTCATCAAGGGCCTGGGCCGCCTCGAGTGCAACCCCGACGCGCTCGCGAAGGACCTGGACCGCAACTGGGAGGTCCTGGCGGAGGCCATCCAGTCCGTCATGCGCGCGGCGTTCCTGCGCGGCATCGAGGGCATGGACAACCCGTACGAGAAGCTCAAGGAGCTGACCCGCGGCCACCGCGTCGACGGCCCCGCCCTGCGCGAGTTCGTCGCGACCCTGGGCCTGCCCGACGACGACGCGGCCCGCCTCGCGGACCTCACCCCCACCGCCTACGTGGGGATGGCGGCGGACCTGGCGCGCACCGAGGTCTCCGCCTGGCGCTCCTCCCGCTGACGGCTGGGTCCCGAGGCTGGGCTCACCAGCACGTCTGCCGAGGCCGGGCTCAGCTGCCCGGTGCTCCCACCGCTGCTGGGCCCCGGCTCAGCCCACCGTCGCGTACTCGAAGACGGGGCGGCCCGCGCTGCCGTAGCGCGGGCGCCTCTCGAGGAGGCCGGCGTCAGCCATCGCCTCGAGGTACCGGCGCGCGGTGACGCGGGAGACCCCGATCTGGTCGGCGGCCTCGGCGGCGGAGCATCCGCCCTCCGCCAGGAGGGTGCGGATCTGGTCCTGCACGGCGTCGGGCACTCCCGCGGCGCGCGGGGGTGCGCTGCCAGCGCGCAGCCCCTCGACCGCGGCGTCCACCAGTGACTGGGTGATCTGGTCGCCGCCCTGCTCCTGGGCGAGCGTCGAGCGGAACTCGCGGAACGCCTCGAGCTTCGTCTTGAACACCGGGAAGGTGAACGGCTTGAGGATGTAGTGGACGACCCCCAGGGACAGGGCCTCCTGCACCACCTGCATGTCGCGGGCCGCGGTCACGGCGATGACGTCGACCGGCACCTTCCGGGCGCGCAGATTCCGCACCAGCATGAGGCCGTGGCCGTCCGGCAGATTCATATCGAGCAGGACCAGATCGATCTGGTCCGCGTCAATGCCCATGATGCGGTCCGTGAGCGCCGCCAGCGCGTGCTGCGCGTTGCGCGCGATCCCCACGACACGGAAGCCGTCCATCCGCGAGACGTAGGCGGCATGCGCCTTCGCGGCGATCTCCTCGTCCTCGACGACGAGCACGCCCAGGGAACGGTCCGAGCCGTCCGTCTGCGCATCTGCGGGTCCCACCATCACGCCCTCACCGTAGATCCCCGGCATCCGATGCGCCAGTGCCGGCGCCCGGTGCCTCACTCGTGCTGGCGGGTGCCGTGGCGGGCACCCAGACGGTGAAGAGCGCCCCGCGCAGGGGTGCGGGCAGGTCCGCGACCTCCGCCTCGTCGCACAGTTCCTCGCCGGATCCCTGCACGTCGATCGCCCCGCCCATCCGGCGCACCGCCTGCACGGTGAGGGCAAGGCCCACTCCGCGCGACGAGTGCTGCATCCGGCCCTCGTGCGTGGCCTGCGCGACGCCGTCGTGCTTCGTCGACCAGCCGCGCTCGAAGACGCTGTCCAGCGCGGACTCCTCGATGCCCGGCCCGTCGTCGCTCACCTCGATGACGAGGCCCTGGGTCTGGTTCCCGGAGAAGCGCACGCGCACCGTCCGCCGGTCCGCCGGCACCGTATCCGCACTCACTGCGTCCAGCGCGTTGTCGATCAGATTGCCGACGACGGTCACGAGGTCCCGGTCGTCGGCGGTGACCGTGCCGCACAGGGAGTCCGTGTCGAGCTCCAGGCGGATGCCGCTCTCCGAGGCCTGCGACATCTTGGTGAGCAGGAGCGCGGTGAGGATGGGGTGGTCGAAGCCGTCCAGCAGGTTGTCCGCGGGCCGCTCCGACTGGTCGATCTCCCGCGTCGCGAACTCGACCGCCTCGTCGAACGCCCCGGTCTCCACGAGCGAGACGATCATGTGGAGGCGGTTCGCGTACTCGTGCGTCTGCGAGCGCAGCGACTCGGAGAACGAGCGGACGGACACGAGCTCGCCCGTGAGCTCCTGCAGCTCCGTGTGGTCGCGCATCGTCATGACCCACGTGTCCGGCGACTGCGAGGCCGGCTGCTGGTTGACGACGAGGACGCGGCTGGACGTGTAGTGGATCTCGTCGCGGGCGTACCGGCCCTCGGCCAGGAGCGACTGGAGCGAGGGATCCAGGTCCAGGTCGTGCAGGGCGATCGGGGTGCGGGCCGTCTCGTCCGGCATACCCAGCAGCTCGGCCGCCTCCGCGTTGAAGAACACGACGCCCTGGCTGCGGTCCACCAGCAGGAGGCCCTCGGAGACCGCGCGCAGCACGGACGCATAATAGTCGAGCACCGCTCCCAGCTCCCGCGTGCCGTAGTCGCCGGTGACCCGCCGCAGCCCGCGCAGCGTCACCCAGTTGGCGCACACGCCCAGGACGACCGTGAGTGCCCCCAGGAGCCAGATCGCCCGCGCCTGCGGGGCGAACTCGTCCTGCACCGCCTGCGGGCTCACCCCCACGACCGCGGCTCCCACCAGCTGCGATTCGCCGGCTCCCACGCCCGTCTCGTCCGTGTCTGCCTGCCCGCGGGGCACGCGGCTGGCGGCCTCGCCGTCGGCGCCTGCCTCCGCGCCCGAGGCCGCATCAGCACCGGTGACCGCGTCACCGGAGGCGTCCCCGGCCTCGGCCCCGTCCGCGGGCCCGGACGTGAGGATCGGGGCGACGGCGACCATGAGGCCGTCCCCGCTGCCGATGTAGCGGACGGACGTCTCGCCCGCCGCCAGCGACTCCTGGTCGAGGCCGTGCACGACCGCACCGGTCCGCGACTCGACCTCCGGGCTGGCGGTGGCGAGGAGCGGCCGTTCGCGCATCGCGCCCTCATCCTGGGTGGCGGTGCCGCCCAGGGCGCCCACTGCGGACAGGCGGGAGACCGGGATGACCTCGACGAGGTCGACGTCGTAGTCCACGCGGATCTCCTGGAGGCGGGCGGTGAGGGCCTCACCCTCGGCGGTGTCCGCGAGGAACACCGGCAGCGGTTCCGGGTCGTCCGCGTCGCGTCCCTCCTCCGCCTCGACGATCGACGTGTGGACCAGGGTGGACCGGGCCAGGGACTCCGCGGTGCTGGTGATCTGCTGCTCCGCGCGCCGGTCGTGCAGGTCGCTCAGGACGAAGTAGAGGAGGGTCGTGATGAGGAGGGCGATCCCCACGAGCATGACCCCGTTGGCGAACATGATGCGTCCGGCCACACCGGCGTCCGTGAAGAGGCGGAATCCGCGCTTCTCCCGTCCCGCGGGCTGTGCTCCGGGCACACCGGGGACCCGACCGGCGTCGGGTCGCGGGGAGTCTCTGCGCCGGGAGGACGCGGATCGGAGCGCGGACATCGTCCCTATTGTGCCCGAGGCCGCGGACACGGACCGCGGAAAAGTCGCGACAGAGTCAGATCAGCACTGCGTCAGTGGAGGACGGGGCCGTCCATCTCCTCGACGTCCTTGCGGGAGACGACCCAGTTGAGGAGTGCGGCCATCACGGTCGCGGCGACGAGCGCGACCCCGCCGTAGAGGGCGGAGGGGCCCAGGTGGACGACCGCGGACGGGCCCTCCGTCGCGAAGCGCGAGCCCACCGTCGACGCGGCAGCCACGACGAACGTGACGAGACCGGCGATGAGGCCGAAGACGAGCGCGTCGCGGTACGGCACGCTCTTGCGCGCACGCGGGCCTGCGGGGCTCGCACCGGAGGGCTGATTCTGCGGCTGCTTCTGCTGTTCCATGTTGCCCCTATCCTACCGGGCACCGCGTGGCACACTGGACCCGTGTCCCGCCTCTCGCTGCCCGCCCTCGTCGCAGTGACCGCCGGCGCGGTCCTCGTGGCGCTCCTCGTCATCCTGCACCTGACGCAGGCTGACCGTGGAATGCGCATCGAGTCCGCCGCCCAGCCCACCGATGCGGCCGGCCCGCACAGCCTCGTCGAGGGACCGCCGCCCGTGTTCACGCTCGACGAGGTCCGCACGCACCTGCTGGACGCGGATGCGCCCGGCTCCGCTGTGGACGCGGCGTTCACGGAGATCCTCCTGTACTGCGACGAGTGCCTGGAGCAGGGCGCGACGCTGACGATCGACGAGCAACCGTTCCAGGTCGTCCTCCTCACGGAGCCGGGGACGCGGTCCGTCGTCGCGGGGGCAGTCATCGGCGAGGAGAGCGGTCAACCGCGCACCCACCTGGTAGTTTCAGGGCAGGATCTGTCCCTCACGCCCGGACGCGGGGGAACGCTGGTCGCGCAGGAGCCGCGGTTCACCGCGACGGACGAGGCCTGCTGTCCCACCGGGTGGTCGGTGCAGGTCTACCGGTTCCACGACGGACGGTTCGAGGCCGGCCAGCGGATCTCCAGCACCGGCGTGACGTGACGGCGGCTGCGAGGGTGCGGTCGGGCGGCGTCCAGCCGGCGGTCGGATCCGGTCAGGCGGTCCAGCAGGGGGAGGCACACGATGCACATCGTTCTTGTCGAGGACGATGAGGTGATCCGCGAGACGACGCAGATCGGCCTGGAGCGGTTCGGCTACACGGTCACCGCGTTCGCGGACGGCCGCGAGGGCTTCGAGTTCGTCACCGCGCACGGCGCGGACGCGGTCCTGCTCGACCTCATGCTCCCCACGATGAATGGCGCGTCCATCACGCGGGCGATCCGCGAGGGCTCGACCATCCCCATCATCATCGTCTCCGCGCGTGCCGATCCCATCGACATCGTCCAGGCGCTGGAGGCCGGCGCGGACGACTACCTCACGAAGCCGTTCGACATGCAGGTGCTCAACGCCCGCATCCGCGCGGTCGTCCGCCGCTTCATCACCTCCGGCACCGGCTCGATGGGCTACTCCCCCGCCACCCAGGCCGCAGCGCCCGCGCGCGAGACGGTCATCGGCCCCGGCGGCCGCATCATCAGCGGCGGAGACCTGCCCGAGGTCCTGGGCCCCACCCCCGGCTTCGACGCCCCCCGCACCGAGCAGGTCCAGACCGCCCCGCAGCAGACCGTGCCGCAGGAGCACTCGCACCCTGCGATCCTCGGAACCGTTCCCGAGGCCCCGGCCGGCTCCGCGGGACCGGGCCAGCCCACGGCGCCCGGCGGCTCCCCGCACCCGGCCGCAGCGGCGGGTGCGGCGGCGGGTGCGCCGGATGCGGCCTCGGCGACGGCCTCCTTCGCGGACGCGGACGGCCACGGGCCGGCGGGCGGCCTGGAGCGGCAGCTGACGCTGGGCTCGCTCACGATCGACACGGGCCGGCTCACGGTCGAGATCGACGGCGCCGAGGTCCACCTCACCCCCACCGAGCTGCGGATCCTCCTGCTCCTGACGGAGGAGCCGGGCCACGTGTACTCGCGCGAGAAGATCGCCTACACCGTGTGGGGATACGAGTGGGCGGGCGACTCGCGGGTCGTCGACGTGCACATCCAGCGGCTGCGGAAGAAGATCGGGGCGACGCGGATCGAGACGGTCCGCGGCTTCGGCTACCGGTTCGCGGGCTGAGCGATGCCCGACCTGCGACTGTCCGGCTCGCGCCTGTCGCTGCGCTGGAAGATCGTCCTGCTCGTCATCACGTCCGTCGTCATCGCGGCGCTCAGCTGCGGTGTCGTCGTGCGGCAGTCGGCGGCGCGGGCGGAGGCGGAGCGGCAGCGCGCGAACGTCGCGGAGCAGCTGGACGATGCGGTGTCCGTCTACACGAACACGGGCGTGCTGACCCTCAACACGACGATCGACGACCCGGAGCTGCCCGCGGATGCGCGCGATTCCGCGCTGGACGGCAACACCGTCACGACGATGCACCCGGTCGACGGGCAGGACTACCTGTGGGCGGCCACGCCCATCCGGGTGGGCTCGCACCAGGCCGTCATCTCCGTCCGCCAGTCCACGGCGGAGTCCGAGCAGCTGCTGGCGGGCATCGACCGCGCGGTCCTGCTGGGCATGGTGGGGGCGGCGCTGGTGGTGGGCGGGATCGCCTCGTTCGCGGCGGGGCAGATCTCCCGCCGCCTCACGCTGGGCGCGCAGGCGGCCCGGCGGATCGCGCACGGCGACACGAGCGTGCGGGTGTCCGATGTCATCGACTACGGCAGCGACGAGGTCGCGGACTTCGCGCAGGCCGTCGACTTCGCCGTCGAGCGGCTGACGGAGCGGATCGAGTCGGAGCAGCGGTTCACCGCGGACCTGGCGCACGAGATGCGCACGCCGCTCACGGGGCTCGTGAATGCGACGAACCTGCTGGAGGAAGAGTCGCGGCCGGCGGAGCTCGTCAAGGAGCGCGTCGCCCGCATGCAGCTGCTGGTCGAGGACCTTCTGGAGGTGTCGCGCCTCGATGCCGGGCGCGCGGAGACGCACCTGGCTCCCGTCGCGGTCGACGCGACGATGCACGCGCTCATGAGCACGCTCGAGGGGTCCGGCGCCCTGGCCGGCCACGACGTGGATGTCGAGTACGCCGCCGGCGACGCCCGAATCACGACCGACCAGCGCCGCTTCGAGCGCATCATCACGAACCTGCTGGTCAACGCCGTCAAGCACGGCGAGGACCCGATCCGCGTCGAGGTGCACCCGGACCGGATCGTCGTCGCGGACTCCGGTCCCGGCTACCCGCCGGACATCCTGGCGACCGGGCCCACGCGCTTCGTGTCCGCCGGCGGCGGCGGGATGGGGCTGGGCCTCGTCATCGCGCAGGGCCAGGCCCGCCTGCTGGGGCTGGGCCTCGAGTTCGCGAACGGCGAGGACGGCGGTGCACAGGCCACGGTGCGTTTCCCGGCCGACGACGTCGCCGAGGCCGCAGAGGGCTGAGCTGGCGGGTTGCCTGTGCGAGGCGCAGGTGGGGCGGGGCCCGCACGGACTGCGCAGACGACGAGCGTCATCAGTTCAGCCCGAGAGCATGGGCCTCCGCAGCCAACTCGTCCGCTGCCTTCATTCGACGGGCATCGTCCTCGCGAAGATACTGAATCAGTGAGGCCTCCTGGTGCCCGACTCGCAGAGCGCGCGCGTAGCGCCTGCGGTAGACGATCTGCGCGATCCGCACGAGCGGGTCTGCGAACCGCCAGAGACCCGCACCGGGGGCGGACGCGGACCGCAGCAGCAGGTGCACACGATCATCCGGGCCATGCACGACGAGGAACGATTCCTCCCCGGTGACAGGGTGACCGGGCTGGGTCTCATAGGTGAAGCCGCACCGCGACTGCTCCTCAACGACCGCGACGATGCGGGCAGGTTCCGGGAGCCTGAAGGGTCCCAGCCGGACGTGGATCGTGGGCTCCTGGCCGACGCGGACGCGCGGCAGGATCGACTCTGAGTCCACGACGCACGCCTGGCCACCACCGCGTGCGGAGTCTGCGTCCCCAGCGCACTCGGCGTCCTCCACCGCGATGTCGAATCCGCTGCGGGTCTTCACCTGCCAGGTCAGGGCCTCTTCTGCGGCACGCTCGAACACTGCGCGTCCGCGCCCCAGTGGGAACGCCGCCTCGAAGCTGCGGAACCCAGGAGGACGATCGATCCACCGGTCCTGCCACGGCTGGGTGAGCAGCGCGGCGCTGTCCATCGGATCCGCGCCCGCCGGATCCGCACCGCCGGTCACTACAGCTCGCAGCCCAGCTGCTGCGCCAGCGTCAGCACCCGGATGTAGCCCAGGTGCGAGTACGCCTGCGGGTGGTTGCCCAGGTGCTGCTCCGCGATCGGGTCGTACTCCTCCGCCAGGAGGCCCGTGGGTCCGCGCAGCTTGTCGAGCTGACGGAACAGCGTGCGCGCCTCCTCGTGACGTCCCACCAGCAGGAACGCCTCGATGAGCCACGTCGTGCAGATGTGGAAGCCGCCCTCCAGGCCGGGCAGCCCGTCGTCGTAGCGGTAGCGGAAGACGGTGGGGCCCTCGCGCAGCTCGCGCTCGACCGCGTCGACGGTCGCGAGGAACCGCGGATCGTCTGCCGGGAGCATGCCGGACAGGCCCACGAAGAGGCTCGCGGCGTCCAGGTCGTCATCGTCGTAGGCGACCGTGTACGACTGCACCCGCT
>DWZY01000230.1 GCA_019117325.1 Candidatus Brevibacterium intestinigallinarum | reverse complement strand
GCCCAGCCCCTCATCGCCGTGGCGAGCGCGCGGAGAGTGGTTGACCTCCTGCTGGGACGCGTCGACGCCCAGCATCGCCGCACCCATGTGTCCGTAGGCGCCGGGGACGCGCTGCAGGACGCGGGAGAAGTCCTCGGAGCCGGCCCGCGGGTGCGGCACCGTGTGCGCCCGGTCGGTGCCGAAGAGGTCCGCGAAAGTGTCGAGGAAGAAATGCGCCTCCGCGTCGTCGTTGACCGTGGCGGGGAGGATCGTCTCGAAGGTGATGTCCGCGCCCAGGCCGTGTGCTGCCAGGAACTCGCGCGCCACCTGCGGCAGCTCCGCCTCCGCCCGGGCGGTGGTCTCCGGGGTGAAGGTGCGGACACTGATCGCCAGCTGCGCGGACTCCGGGATGACGTTGACGGCCGTGCCCGCGTGGAACATGCCGGTCGTGAGCACGATGGAGTCGAAGATGTTGAAGCGGCGGGTGATGTACTCCTGCAGCTGGCCCAGGAGCGCAGCACCGCCGGCGATGGGGTCGAGGGCGTTCTCGGGTCGAGCGGCGTGGCCGCCCAGGCCGCGGACCGTGATGTCGAAGCGGGAGAAGGCAGCCATGTACGAGCCGGGCCGCGAGTACGCGTTCCCCTGCGGCTGGTCGGCGGACACGTGCACGCCGTACGCACCGACGACGGGGACCCCTGCTGCGTCGAGGACGCCCTCGTCGAGCATCTTCCCGGCCCCGTCCCAGCCCTCCTCGCCCGGCTGGAACATGAAGATGACGTCGCCGGGCAGGTCGGCCCGGTGCGCGTGGAGGAGGTGGGCCGCGCCGATGAGGCCGGTGACGTGGAGGTCGTGCCCGCACGCGTGCATCGCACCGTTCGCGGAGGCGAAGTCGAACCCGGTCTCCTCCTCGATGGGCAGCGCATCCATGTCGCCGCGCAGCAGGACCGCTGAGGCCGTCTCCTCCCGCCGCCCGCCGCGCAGCACCGCGACGACCGAGCTGAGGCCCTCGCCGGTCGTCACCTCGAGGTCGAGGCCTTCCAGCGCATCGAGCACGGTCCGCTGCGTCTGCGGCAGATCGAGTCCCACCTCTGGAGCGCTGTGCAGCGACCGGCGGATGTGCTGGAGCTGGGGCAGGAGGGCATCGGACTCTGCGGCGGTGGGAAGACTCATGCGTCTCAGACTAGTGGGGTGGCTGGTGGGGCTGCTGACGGGACCGCGCGATCGCGGTGGCGTGCTGCCATCCTCACCGCGAGGGACGGGCTGCTGGTCCGAGGGACAGAGGCGCGCACGCGTCCCTCGAACCAGCAGCCCGTCCCTCACGGAATCAGCGGGGCGCGGACGTCACGCGAGCGCTAGTAGAGGCCGGAGCTGCGCCAGCCGGGCGGGGCGACCGCTTCAGTCGGTCGAGGTGCGCCTCGCCGCCTCGCGCTCCGCACGCCGTTCGTCGCGCGAGGCCCGTGCCCGGGCGCGGAACTCCTCCAACTGCGCCAGGGCCTCGGGCGATCCCGGCAGCAGCGGCGCCGGCTGGTCGACCGGCGGAACGATCGAGGCCCCGGACCCCTCGACGACGACGAACGTGACCGTCCGCCCCGCATCGTGGGTGATCGACAGGTGCACGGTCTCACCACCCTTCTGCCGGAAGTGCTCCAGCACCCAGCCAGTCAGCCGGAAGCTGGGCGCGCCGGAGAAGGCGGAGACGACCTCGGCCTCCTGCCACGGGATGATCTGCGGCAGCTGGAGGGCCTTGACGAGCGCTTCCTTCGCGGAGAATCGGGCAGCCAGCGACTCCGCACTGCGGCGCTTCCCGTTCTTCTTCAGCTGCTCGGCGGGTGTGAGCAGCCGGTCCAGCAGCTCCGGCACCCGCTCGATGTGCTCTGCGAACCGCGGCACGTCCGCGATGTCGACGCCTACTCCGATGATCGCCATGAGCCTGACGGTAGCCGATCAGCCGAGGCCGCTGTCCACCCCCGTCACTCGACGGTGACGGACTTCGCGAGGTTGCGCGGCTGATCGACGTCCAGGTGCTTCGCGGTGGCGAGCTCCATCGCGAAGATCTGCAGCGGGACCGTCGCCAGGAGCGGGGCCAGCAGCGTCGTGGTCTCCGGGACGTAGAAGACCTGGGAGGCGAACTCCTCGACCTCCGTCGAGCCCTCCTCCGCGATGACGACCGCGTTCGCGCCGCGGGCGCGGACCTCCTGGATGTTGGAGAGCACCTTCGCGTGCAGCGAGTCGCGACCCTTCTTCGAGGGGACGACGATGATGACCATCTGGCCCTCGTCGATGAGCGCGATGGGCCCGTGCTTGAGCTCGCCGGCGGCGAAGCCCTCCGCGTGGATGTAGGCGAGCTCCTTGAGCTTGAGCGCGCCCTCCATCGCGACGGGGTAACCCACGTGGCGGCCCAGGAACAGGACGGAGGCGACGTCCTTGTTCGCGTACGCGAACTCCGTCACCTGTGCCTTCGTCTCGTCCAGGATGCGCTGGATCTTCGCGGGGATCGCCTCGAGCTCGTCGAGGATCACGCGGATCTCATCGCTGTACTTGTTGCCGCGCAGCTGCGCCAGGTAGAGGCCCAGCAGGTAGCAGGCGACGACCTGCGAGAGGAACGCCTTCGTCGACGCGACCGCGATCTCCGGGCCGGCGTGCGTGTAGAGGACGCCGTCAGACTCCCGCGGGATCGTCGAGCCGAACGTGTTGCAGATCGCGATGACCTTCGCACCCTGTTCACGCGCGTGGCGCACGGCCATGAGGGTGTCCATCGTCTCGCCGGACTGCGACACTGCGACGACGAGCGTCTTCTCCGTCACGACCGGGTCGCGGTAGCGGAACTCGTGGGCGAGCTCGACCTCGGTGGGGATGCGGCACCAGTGCTCGATCGCGTACTTCGCGACCTGACCGGC